>NZ_VPAS01000021.1:0-10824 GCF_013419125.1 Acinetobacter sp. YH12102
GGACAAGCATCGTCATTTTATTATGGTCAGCCTCAGGGTGAAGTGTGTCTAATCAACAGGGTTTTCGGTCTCTAAGTACTTTTTAAAGGGAACATCATCGACTCAAATCTCTATTTGCAACAGTGCCATTTAAAGTGTCTATATTCTCACCAATAAAAATGTCTGGTTTATGATGGTTTTCACCATCATGGACTGGATATAAATTATAGATGCTGATCACTATGTCTGGCAAATAAATACAACGCCTAAAGATCATCGTATTATCCAAGTCCGTGCTACTGAAATCTTGAATCTTTCAACCAGTCATGATGATTTGGTAAAAACCAAATGTCTTTCCATTATTTTTGAACATTTGTTGGGATTTGGACCCACCTTGGCGCATGAAAAGCTCACCACCGTGCATGGATTCGATCTTTCAGTAGAAACCCTACGTTCCATGATTGCGGCTGACTTGCAGATTTTACGATCCAAACGCCTGAAACGCCCATATCAGCCACGCTATAACAGTGAGTGCTTTGTTGAGCTGATTCGTATCATGACTGGTTTGAAGGTCAAACCGCCAAATCCTGCTGCTAAATTTCTAAGATAGTGGGAACCCCACCCTGACCATTGTCATATTGATCTTAAGAAGAGACAGGGTGACACAGTTTTGATATAAAACTTTAGTTTTGCAACGACAAGATGAATTTTTCAATCATCTGTCTTTCTGATTCAGGTAATGCTTGAATAGATTTTGTAATTGGATCGCTCCCTGAATGAGTATGTTGATCTATACATCCTAATAAATAATCAGCAGATATATTCAGCACAACAACTAACTTATAAAAATTTTCTAACGACGGTTTACGAGAACCTGCCTCAAAATGTGCAATTGATGTAGATGGCATGCCTGATTTTTCCGCCAATTCTTGCTGTGTCATTTTTCTCATTTTTCTGATTTCTTTTAGTCTTAGACAAAACAAATCAGCATCCATTTCAAGCATCATAATAAAACACCATAAACCGACAATAATAACTTGACTAAATAGGCAAGTTTGCATATAAATATTGATAGTATTTTATTGTCTATTTCGACAAAAAACATCTTTTAAAAATTAAGGAGGGAAATTAGATGATCAATATTGTATGTGCATGAGTGACCTATCTAGACAATAGGACACTCATGCTTTTCATTCCAAACCCAGGAAATGAAAGATTGTAAAATTTCGACGTTTTACCTTTGCATTCTTTCATAACAAATAATTTAAGTAAATTTTTCTTTTAAGAAAAATCTATTCACTTAAAGGCTCGATTATGAATAGTTCCTCTCATGTAGTTCTTAAATCAATTAGATCTGAAATCCGAAATCTTAATGTACGGATCATTTCAAAAATAGTAGCTTCTAAAATTATCGAAACTACGGCCCTACAATTACTATTTGAACCAGGCTTTTGCAAACAGCTTAACGTTGCACGCCATCTCACGACATATGAAGCTGTTGCATATTTTGTTGATAATCAATTTTTTGAAGAATATGGATTTCAGCAAGTATCTTTAATTAGTTTACAGAATATATATGATCAACTTTTAACTAATTTCTATGAGCATTTGACGAACACGCCTTATTATCCTATGTGATAGATGGCTCTTAACCTTAATTAAGTCCTCACATAAAAATGAGTGCGGACTTAATTCATGGCTATAAATTGCATTTTTTAGCAACTCAAGTTGCTAAAAAATGCAAAACTTAGCAAAACTCAAACTCAGTATTGTGAATATCTGCAAAAAACCATCACTTTAATTATTTCTATTGCTTTTATTTCAAGGTAATTACCAGGAGAGCAACCATTGCATTTTTTGTGGTGTTTTTTCTGATCAAGTTCCTATTTAGCCATATTGTTTAAAAGAGAAATAAAAAACTCTGATTACTGAACAACCCATATTTGGGAGAGTTTTCTATTCAGAAAATTTTTCAATTTACTCAAAGAAGGTCATAAAAACGTGGAGACTAGATTCGCGCTTTTTATGGGGCTAATATAACAAATTTTAGATACTTTTTATTTTTCCAGATAATTTAAGAAAAAGCACTATTTTTTATATTAAGGGCATACTTATGAGTCCACTTTCACAACCTATAAATAAATCTAAACTTTTGGCTCAGGCTTCATGGAAAGCGGCTCAGCAGCTTGGGTTAAAACCTGAGCAATTTGTAAGAATTCTGCATCTTGAATGCGTTGATATGGATTTATCTGATGCAAGCCTAATGCTAGATCCAAATTCTCAATCAGGGGAAATAGCAATAATCGTAATTCGGATTTACAGAGCTGTTTATAGCCTGAATGGTGGTGATATTAAATGGATGCACCGTTTTCTCAATTCACCTAATTTATTAACTGGAGGAGTTCCTATAGAACAGATGGAAACTATGCATGGACTACTTTCTGTACTTAAGGCCGTAGAAGCTTTTCCATGTTAAAGTACTGACTTTTAAAGAATACCAATAGTTACTTGGGAACAGAAAGCAGTATAGCTATCAGATAATATGGTCGGAAAAATCCCTAAAGTATGTAGCTTATTGCCTTGAGCAGCCCTCCCTTTCATATGTCGACTCAGATCCAGTGGAGGCATTAAAAGGAGTAATAAAAGTCGTCAATACGTATGATTCTAAAGCTTCAAAATTCCCTTCAGAAGCGGCTTTATTGCAGGATATAAATCTTTCTAATGCACATTCGGAGCTACTTGGTAGGCAGCTAACTGACAAAGAATTAGGTCAATAAATTTATAAATCTCCCAGAATTTATACTTTTCATATTAACCATTTATCCAGATTCTCTTGTTTTTGGAATGAGGTAAAGTTTATTATTTGATTTTGTCACAAAATCAAATAATGGATAAGTCATGAGCAATAATCGTGGGGGAAGCCGAGAAGGTTCCGGTAGAAAGCTAAAATATAACGAGCCTACAAAAACTGTAAGAGTACCTGTATCCAAGATCATAGAAATCAAGAATTATCTCAACGAAGCAGAGAAACAATGCTTTAATGATGTTGCTTCAATCTCTCCTGTAGAGCCGTTCACTCACATGCAAATTCCTCTGGCTTCCGAGAAAGTTGCTGCTGGTTTTCCTTCCCCTGCTCAAGACTATGTAGATAAAACTCTAGACATGAATGAACACCTCATCAGCAATGAGGCAACAACATTCATTGTCAAAGTAGCCTCTCTTTCAATGAGAGATGCTGGCATCGACATTAATGATGAACTTGTCGTTGATCGTAGTCTTGAAGCCAAACATGCAGACATCGTTATTGCCCTAATCGACAATGACTTCACTGTTAAACGTCTGATGATCGAAGGTGATCATCGTTGGCTTAAAGCTGAGAATCCGGATTGTTCTGACATTCATCTTAATGATGGGCAAGAGATGGTGATTTGGGGTGTAGTGACATTTGTCATCAAACCGTTCCGGAAACGCAAGTAACTCTACTTTATTGGTTTCATCACATGGAATGTACAAACAAGGTGTTTGCTCTAGTGGACATCAACAACTGTTATGTCAGTTGTGAGCGTATCTTCAATCCAAGTCTGAATAACAAGCCTGTCATTGTTCTCTCCAACAATGATGGTTGTGCTGTTGCACGCTCTCAGGAAGCCAAGGACTTAGGTATCAAGATGGGAGTTCCCTTCTTTCAGATTAAAGACATCGTAGAGCAGCATAAAGTCCAAGTGCTCTCAAGTAACTATGCTTTATATGCAGAGATGTCTCGCAGATTCATGAAAGTCCTTTCAGACTTTGTCGCTCCTGACGAGCAAGAAGTCTATTCGATTGATGAATGCTTCCTTGATCTGACCGCTCCTTCAGAGAAGGATGATCTAACCGATTATGCTCAACAGATTCGTCAGCGTATCTTCACCTGGCTTGGTTTGCCTGTGTGTATTGGCTTAGGTCGAACGAAAACTGAAGCAAAGATAGCCAATCACATTGCCAAGAAGAATGCTTACTTGAATGGTGTATGCAACTTGGTTGCAATGGATTACTGCTCTACCGAGACTCTGTACCAATCCATCGAGGTAAGTGAGATTTGGGGTGTAGGACGTAAACATACGTACAAGCTCAACAGTATGGGCATCCATTCTGTAATGAATTTTGTCATGGCTTCCCCACTGATGATCCGAGAGCAATTCTCTATCGTCATGCATCGAACTTTATTAGAGCTGCATGGAGTTGCTTGTATTGAGTTAGAGCATACTCAAGCCCCTAGAAAACAAATTGTTGCGAGTCGTTCGTTTGGTCAAAGGATTTACCATATTGACGATCTGAAAGAGGCCATGAGCCTGTATGTACAAGATGCGGTAGCTCGCTTAAGAGGTGAGAATATGTTGTGTGGTTACATGATGGCTTTTGTACAATCGAATCCATTTGATACGCATAAACCGTATTACAGCAAGTCTGCAGCAATCACTTTACCTGAACCCTCTGACAATGTATTAACGCTGTGTAAAGTTGCCATCAAAATGATAGATGATTTATATCAGAAGGATGTAGGCTTCAAGAAGTGTGGCGTGATACTGACTTGTCTGGAGCCAAAAGCCAGGCATACTTATGACCTTTTCACAGACATGAAGCAAGTTGGCTTAGACAATATCTTGATGGATTCACTTGAGGAAATCCATCATAAGTTTGGTAAAACCAAACTCGCTCTTGGTGCAAGTATGTTACCGAACAGAACCTGGAATATGTCACGTAACCAACTCACTCAAAATTACTTCAAGTGGGATCAATTGCTTTGTGTGAAGTAATTTTTATTGATTACTTCACAACATAATTTATTTTTTCTTCTTTAAAAACTCTTTTAAAGTTTCCTCAGTAATACCCACAAAATTGTTTCTTTTTAGAAAGTCTAGTACTTCTCCGGTTGTTGCACCAAGACCAAAGAGTTGAAGTAAAGTTTTCTTATGCTGAGTAAGCAATTGATTCCGTGTAATGGTCTTTTCATTCAATTCTTTTATATAACAAAGAAGAATATTTTCAAAGTTTTTAGAATCATTTTTGCTATATATTTTTTGATTCTTCTCAACAAGTTTTGAAGGCTTAGAATTACTTTCTTGAGGAGCTTCAAAAGAATTATCTGTTGAGAATTCAGAATTTATATTATCCGAATTTTCACTATCGAATTTTAAAATATTCTGATCTTGCATCATATTTCTTCCTTAAGAATAAATTTATAAGCTCATTATTCGAAATATTTACTCTCATAAAAATGGCAAAATATGACCCTTTTTTGATTTTTAAATTACTGAAAAATGTAACTTTTTGCGCTAAGAAAAAAAAGGGAAAACAAGCATGATTTTCATCATCTTCAGTTCATTCACTGACCGCTAAAAATATACAGGATGGGACGAGTAATATACATCGTCCAAAATCACAAATCTCGAGCTCGCTCCGCTCGGTCTCAATTTGCATATAGTAGAAAAAAATGAAAGACAAAACATTGAGAAACAAAAAAATCATTATTCGCTTTACAGCAGATGAACATCAACAAATTAGTGCTGCCTGTGCGGCATTACATATGGCTCAATCTAACTATCTACGTTTGAAGATTTTCTCGGATACCCAGTTCAGTATTTCAGATCAACAGGACATTCATACTGTGAGAATCATGGGAATTTTACTGACAAAAATTTTGGAAAAACTCAAAGATACAGGACTCATTCTTCATGAATTGGATGAAATAGAACAGCTCATCCCGGAGATCAAAATGACTGTGCGTAGACTCAATGATAGATTGGATAAAGTATGATTATTAAAGTCATTGCGAATACGATCGGGTCTTCAGTAGAAGAACGTGTGACTGGATTATCGGATTATATTCATCATCCGAAGCAGACACGTGCTCACCATTTGTCTGAATATATTCATCAGCTTCATCCTGGTTTTGATGAAGACTTACTCTCTGAAAAATGTGTCTATTCAAACTTTAGAAACTTTTTAGATGATGATCCTCATTATCAAAAAATAGAAATGTCACAAACTGCCAGTTTGAACTCTCGTGTGATTGACCCGATCGTACACATGGTCGGAAGTTTTAAAAAATTTGAGGTTCCAACCACTGAGCAATTAGAACAACAAATTGATATTTTAGCGAAACATCTCAGTGCAGAAGAACTACAAATGCAATATGCAATGCACATGGATACAGACAATGTTCACTTTCATTTAATCGTCAATAAAGTTCATCCATTCAAAAAAAATAAACACAATGAAAATAAAGTGATCGATCTTGGAGATGGCTGGATTTATAATGCTGTACATCGGGCTGCAGCAGAAATTGAAGCAAAACAGGGCTGGGAACCAGAGCCTAATCCAATGTTTATCTATAAGCATGACACGGGACATTGTGAAAAAAATCCAGATTATATACCTCAGCCTGATGCTGAAAAAATTTATTCAAAAATTCGAGATCAAGAACATCGACATCAACAAAAAAGTCGAATGAGCAGTGAAAGCGAATCAGGCAAAGACTACCAACGCTATATTGGACATTGCGTTAATCAAGTACTGAAAAACGCTGAAAATTGGCAAGACTGGCATAAAGAATTAGCTCAACATGGCATTCTTTATGAGAAAAAGCGAAACGGTAGTACTTTTAAAATTAAGACAAGCGAAGAGCAAGAACTCACGTTTAAAGCCTCTTTATTTTGTAATAAACAAGCGACTCTCAAAAACTTAGAAAAAAAATGGGGAGATTTTACGGCTAAAGATAGTGATATTAAAACTATCCCTCTTATAAAACTAAATGAAACATCTCGGCACTCTCAATCAGCAGAAACAACTGTACATTCTTACCATTTATTTAAAAATGAAGATTTTTTAGTTACTAATCTTCATGATGTTTATCTAAAAATAAAGGCAGAAAAGGATTCAATCAGTAAAAATCGTAAAAATGGATACCAAGAAATTTCTCTTAAAAATGAAAATTATAAGCATGATAAAAATAATTTTTTAAAACAATGGCAGCAGAAATTTCCAGAGCAATCATCTGATGTCATTTTTACTCTGCTGCATTACCAGCACTCTGCTGATCAAATAAATTCAAGAGCATTGCAAAGAAAAGAATATAACGATCAACATAAAAGCTTGGGTAAAAAGACCTCTAAAACACTGCAAGAAAGCTTTCCATTTTCTTCAAGCTTTGATTCCTCGAAAATAACGTCTTACGCAGATTTTTTAAAGTTTTTCCCCCCCTCACATCACTTGCTTATGCAACAACAATTTTTATTTGATCAACGTCAATCTAAAAATTTTATTTGCCAAGATAACCCTAGGATTGAAAAAGCAAAAATCCTCTTTGATCAGAATGAACCGATAGCCATTCAAAATAGATATGGGATCCTGGTGTTCAGTAATTATTCCGTGACCCGACTACAACAATGTATAAAAGCACTTGATTCTAAAAAGAAAGGAACGCTCAGGGGTACGTCGGAATTTAAAGAATTGTTCCACGCTACTGTAAAAGATCTCAAAGAAAAAGAACAGATTATCGACACAAACCATGAGAGAGTATTACCAAGTTTCGAACGTCTTTCTCAAAACAATATCGAGTCGTGTTTTACTGAACTCTTTAAAAAATTTAGATCCACGCACACAAATCAAAGTACAGCCATTATTAAAACTTGTTTGCTCTTAAATTGTTGCGGTTTACCAATGGAGTCACTGCAATCAACATTAAAAAAATGTGTTGATGAAAAGAAATTGCCTGATATTAATAAGCAAGATCAGGATCTCCTCATGCTTAGGATCCAAAATCTGATTTATACTCAGCATAAAGAACTAAATAAGCAATATTTCAATTCATCTGAGATTGAACAATGTTGGCAACTTTATTTTAATCTACATATTTCTCCACTCAAGCAGCCAAAAGAACACAAGCACAACTCTCAGTCTTCATCTTCAACACTAGAATTAGAGCTCGTGCCTAAGGTTGAGAAGAAAAGAACAATCAAACTTCCTGAAAATTTAGCTGAATCTGAGTTTGAGCAAATGCTGCAATACTTTGAATACACTCGAAGACTCAAGCTTCAGAAAAAACAAGAAGGAGAACGCTTGAATACATTAGAATCTTCAAAGAAAATGTCTATACCTCATCAGCAATCCCAAATGACATCTCTTTTTAGAAAAGACTATGTAATCGAATACAAATTTGGACAAAAATTTTATCTGGACCAAAAAAAAGTTGCATTTTTTGAAACGAAAAATACATCAGAAATTACAGTTGTTAGTCATCAACATGAGCATATCCGTGATGCTTTATTCCTGGCAAGAGCCAAGTTTGGTGTTGTTTTAGTTTTTGGAACAGATGAGTTTAAAAAACAAGTACAACAAATTGCTGATTCAGAAGATATCAAAATTGAATTTAAAACCACTGCTCAGCAAAAAGTGAATGCTGCAATTGAGAATAGTCCAATTGGTAATTCAGCTGCTAAAAATGACAGTGCTGAACCAAAACCGCCAAGGAGAGAATTAAGTTTGGAACCTAAAGATCCTAGTATAATAAATAAGGAAGATAGAGCTGATAATTTCTATAAAAATCAATCTGTGACATCACGTAATAGTCGTAAAGAGTCCACGCAAGAAAATAGTTACGATTACGGACCTGGTTTTTAAAACAATTGCCTAATCGAATTTTTATGCAGCTTGAAATATGGTTTTAAGAATAGCCTAAGAATTATACTTAGGCTAATTCAAAAAAAATTTCAAGCGAATTAACATTTTCTATCTTCGATGAGTTACGAGTTAGAATTCAAAGAAAAAACTCTGAAGAATTTTGACAAATTTAGTTGTAATAAGAGTGATTGTAAATAAATAATCTATTGTGCTTAAGCTAATTTCTTTTCTACATTTACAACTTTAAGTTAGCGAAGATCTGTTGAACTGAGTCCTGAAAATGTGAATAGGCTTGCTGCCATGATATTTGTTTGTCCCCGAACACCATAGGAACAACAAAATTATTAAACCTGGCTTTATAGAGTGGATTACGACTTAATTCATTTAAACCAAATAACAATTCAGCAATCGGGTCTTCAACCATAAGAGTATGCTGACGACCATAACGCTCAATATCAGTTTTTATAACTTTAGTAGCTAAGTGCCCTAAATAAACAAAATCTTGTGGTTTACCATAGGTAATTTTAAAGTAGTCATACACATGTCGAACTAATGATTCATCATCAGCTCTTTCAGCATTTCTAGCAAAGGCCGCTGTACGCCTTAAAATTGCTATCAGCTTCTCGATACTGGTACTGACAATTGTGACGGAGGGAAAAGCATCGACTGGCTTCCCTTTCTTAGCCAAGTCATACACAAACGAGGTGATACTTCTAGATTCAAAAGGCTCAAGTAAGTCTGTTTCAACTAATTCCAATTTAATGAATGGTCGTAAACAGGGAGCTTGGTTGAAATGCTGAGGATATCGAATTAATAATTCCATATAACGATATTCATCCCAGACAACTGGTTCCTCTTCAATTGTAAAGAAATCAGATTGAGAGATTTTGTCTTGTACTTGATGAAGCAATTGTTTACGTACAACTTTAGCTTTAGAGCGACTTAATGCAATATTTGGTTTTGGAACTATTTTAATGTCCACATCTTCAGACATCCGATTTAACTGAATATTTGCTTTAGCTAAAGAAGTTCCACCAGCAAAAACCAAGTCATGCGTTTCAAATTCTAGAGACTGTAATAGTCTCAATAACTCGACAACATAGTAATCTTTTTCAACAATAGAAGTTGCACCAATACCAAGTGCATCAGCGACATCTGCAAACACATTTTTTATATCAGGCATTAATTTGGCTACGACCTACAGACAATTGGCGTGTAAAACGACGCGGGGTTTTAATTTGAGTAAAGGCTGGAATCTGGGTGGATTGACCAGATAAATATTTTTCCGTAGCCTCTCCTAACGTAACCTGCACATCCAATCTTTTTAATGCCTCTAAGATCACTGCATCCGCGCCTTCTGGACAGGCTGGCATTACTTTGCCGGTAATTTGATTTTTTCTTGCTTTGGTATAAATACCATAACCAACTTTAATTAGCTCACCTTCTTGAACTAAGTTTCGCAGAACTCTTCCAATTTGGTCATAATTCGCAATGTCATTAAAATCATCACGCATAAAAACATAACGTTTTGAGCGTTTGATGCGCATTTGCATTTTCGCTTTAGTTGTCATCGCATCTCCCTTATACATCAGTTTTCACATACCTTTAAACTAGCAAAAATACGACATTTTGTCGAGCAAAAATACGACATTATACTAGATGAGACTGTAGATAAATTACTCAGGAAGACAACTTTGTCTGATCTGACAGTTCTTGGTTGAGTTGCAGAATTCTATTACTCTATTACATTAAACAGCTGTAGATAACTACTTATGATCCAGAATTGGTTATCAAGCACCCTGATTACATAATAATCATAAGTTATACAACTTACACAATTTATGTGTCAGGAACCTGTCCACTTATGTACCTCTAAACACGTACGTGTTTTTATCACATTTGCTCTATAGCTCACAGCTTTTCGTTGTTGAGCTTTTTGAGTAGGTGATTGCTTATATTTTATCGTTTGTTTTGCTGTTTCAATAACTGTATCAATAGCTGTATTGGAAAAGATGCTTTGAAGGATCTGTGTTGCTTCCAGGACATTACTGATCAATTTGGATTGGTATATCAAGTCATGGAGAATAAAGTTGTTGTTCTGGTTCTAGATGTTGATAGACGAGGTACGGTCTATAAAGGCCTACAATCAAATTAGCTCACGGCTTTTGGTTGTTGAGCTTTTTG
>NZ_VPAS01000023.1:0-17716 GCF_013419125.1 Acinetobacter sp. YH12102
CAATGACCTGACGGCATTGCTTGGTGTCATAAGCTCCATCGGTATAAACAGAGTTAATCTGCTCATCTTGTGGAATCTGATTAAGTAAATCACCAAGCACCTGTGAATCACTGACATTATTGGTTGTAAGCTGAACTGCTCGTATTTGTAGGGTTTTAGCATCTATACCAATATGAAGTTTACGCCATTGGCGACGATATTCAGGTCCATGTTTCTTGCGTTTCCATTCGCCCTCACCTAGAAACTTCATGCCTGTAGAGTCCATGAGTAGATGCAGCCCATCGCTACTTTTTTGGTAGCTGATTACAATATCAATATGCTTTTGTCTTCTACAAAGCGTGGTGTAATCTGGAGCTATCCAATTTAATCCGCAAAGTTTAATCAGACTTTGCACAAAGCCAGTAACCATACGTAAAGACAGACGGAATAAGGATTTAATCATTAAGCAGCATTGGATGGCTGCGTCGGAGTAGGTTTGATTTCGCCCTTGTTTGCCTTTTGATGGAGCATACCATTGCGTAGCAGGATCAAACCAAATGGCAATATTTCCGCGACTCATAAGTGCTCGGTTATATGTGGGCCAATTGGTTGTGCGGTAGATTTTGTGTGTAGGCTTCTTCATTTGAAAATTATATCGCTGAAAAAGCCTTTACAGATAGGTTTGTGCAACAAAGCCATAATTAACAAAAAATTGCAATATATATTAAAAATATTAAGTATAAGTTTAATTCTATTATTCTTAAAAATAATGTAATAAAGATAAATTAATGTAGTTTTTATTATTTAATTTATTCATTGGATTTATTTTTATTTAAATTAATTAAAATAAATGTATGAAATATAATTAAATATAGTTTTTCTCTAGATATATAAAATTATATTTTATATGTTGATATTTAATATATAGGTATAAAGTTGATTGGTTAAATATTAATCTTTTCCAAATTAAATGAAAAAACAAATATGTGATGGGTTTTGCATTATTTTAATGTTTGCAGAATCAATATAGCCGATAAAAGATGAATCAGTTTAATTTTAGGAGTTTTAAACTGATTCAAGCATTATGTTAAGGATAAATTAAATTACATTCTTCAGATCTTTTTTATGCTGTTTCACTTGTTGTGCATAACGTTTGCCTTGCTTACGCATTTTACGGTTTTTCTCATAGGCAGTCGGACCTACATTATAATAGCCCAGTGCTTTTTCTAAGCTGCCACTGGATTCATGATAACGAGAAAGAATATGGCTACCACATGAAATATTTATAGCTTCATTATATAAATCATCACCACAAGTCGCTTGCCAATATCTTGGCATAATTTGCATGAGGCCAACAGCTCCAGCATGTGAAGCCACCTGGCTACGATAAGTTGACTCCTGACGAATTACGGCTGCTACAAGTAATGGATCCAGACGATTTTTTTCTGCATTCTGAATAATCAAAGGTGAAACGCGAGTTGCTGTGGTTGCTGGAACACCGTAGGCTGTCTGAATTCCTTTAGACAGTTGAGCAGAACGTTTTTCTAAAGAATTGCCGCCAAGAGAAGAACAGGCACTAAAAAACACGGTACTTAGACCAAGCAGCCCAATTTTAAAAATTGTGCTATTGAATACTGGTAATAATAAGTTTTTTCTAACAGAAAATTTGCCTAACAACTTTCAGCTTCCATGTATTTTTAAAATTAAACTGATCTTAGGAAGATGTATAAAAATCGTCAAGAAATTATATGATTTGTTTACAAAGTCAAAGTAGATCTGCTTGAATCATGGATGATTTATGAAGAGATGATCAAAGAAAAGCCGATTGGAATAGATATTTATTTAAGGCTTTTCTTGGTGTTATGGATAAGATGAGGATCGACATCGATTAGGCTAGGTTTTTAAGCATCCAGATTTCACAGGCTTGACTATGGCCAGTGTCGCCTTCAGGCCGATCCAGATGCTCAAAACCTAAGTTCTCGTACAGCTTCACCGCTTGCCAAAGGTTTTTGGTAGTCTCGATATAAATCCGTTCAAATTTATGTTGTCGGGCAAAATCAAAGGCCAAATTCAAAATCTGTTTTGCAAAGCCATATCTACGAATGGCTGGTAGAAAATACATTTTCTGTATTTCTAGAATATTGTGGTCACCTTGTAGTGGAGCAATACCACCACCGCCATAAACCTGATCCTGTTCATCAACAATGACCCAATAGGCAGAATTTGGCTGTTGATATACGTTATACAGGTGATCCAGGATTGAATCACCTACAGCGAAACCGGACTCCGCTGCTAGACCAAACTCCATGGAAACGTTACGAATAATCTTGGCAATTTGAGCATTATCTTGAGGCTGAAGGGGACGAATAGAATACATAGCACATGACATAAAAGAAGATGGAATTTTTATAGTCCGAAAACTTTAAAAAAGCCATCTTTTTCGTTCAATTTTTCTTCGATAAAGTTTTATTTTAGCTCACTCGAAGATTTACCCAGTTCGCGTCGAGCGATAATCAGTTGCTGAATCTGCTGGGTACCTTCAAAAATATCCAGAATCTTGGAATCACGTGCCCATTTTTCCAACAGTTCAGTTTCGTTATAGCCTACCGCAGCTGCCAATTCTACACATTTTAAGGTGATTTCATTCCCCATACGTCCAGCTTTGGCCTTTGCAATAGATGCTTCACGTGAATTCGGTTTATGATTATCTGCCATCCACGCCGCTTTGAGCATCAGCAAGCGTGCAGCTTCCCATTCTGCTTCCATGCGATAGATTTGTGCAGCGATATTGGAGCTTTGTAAATAGGGCGTGGCATAACTGGAATCCAGTTGATCCTTAAAAATTTCCTTGATACGTTCCAGCGAGGCTTTGGCACAGCCAGTTGCCATGGCAGCGACCAATGGCCGGGTATTATCAAAGGTTTCCATTACACCGGCAAAGCCCTTGGCAACATCGATTTCTGCATGACCGAGCAAGTTTGCCGCAGGTACTCGACAATTGATCAGGTGAATCGTGGCAGTATCCGAAGCTTTAATTCCTAACTTATGTTCCAGGCGCTCAACCTTCATTCCGGGCGTATCTTTGGTCACCACAAATGATTTAATTGCCGATCGTCCCAGTTTTTTATCTAATGTTGCCCAGACCACAACCGCATCGGCACGTTCCCCAGAGGTCACAAAAATCTTCTCACCATTTAAAATATAGTCATCACCATCTTTGGTCGCAGTGGTACGAATTGCAGCGGAATCTGAGCCGAAACCAGGTTCGGTAATCGCCATGGCTGCCCAAGTCCCATGAAAACGTTGTCGCTGTTCTTCATTTGCCACCGCTGCAATAGCTGAATTTCCTAATCCTTGGCGTGGCATCGAGAGTAATAAGCCAGTATCGCCATAACACATTTCAATAATGCTCAGGGCGGTAGACATATTAATGCCATTTTTATTGCTGCTGTCTGCATCGCCACGTTTATTGACTGCTGCACCAGCATTCATGCCTTCACTACCTTGGTTCATGCCATCCACGACTGAAGCGAGCATGTCTAGCTCTATCGGATAAGCATGTTCAGCCTTGTCGTATTTACGTGAAATAGGACGCAAAACATTGAGGGCAACTTCATGTGCTTGATCAATCAAAAGCTTAAATTTTTTTGGAGTTTGTAGATTCATCATTGTTCTTCTTTATGTTTTGATCAGGCATGCAAGCCAGAATGGAGAATGGCAGTGGCTCTCAGGTCTCTATACCAGCGTTCTACCGGATGTTCTTTGGTGAAACCATGACCACCCAAAATCTGTACACCATCGGTGCCTATTTTCATGGATTTTTCTGCACAGAGTAGGCGTGCCAGATAAGCTTCACGATGAAAAGCTTGACCAGATTCAGCCAGACTGGCGGCATTCAGGATCAGCATTTGCATCGCGTCAATTTCAATGGCCATATCAGCAATCATAAAGGCGACACTCTGACGATGAGAAATCGGTTCGCCAAAGGCAATACGGTCATTGGCATATTGCACACAGTATTTTTTGACTGCTTCACAGGTGCCTACCGCCATCGCACACCACATTAAATTACCCAGATCAACAAAAGTCGTATAATCAAAATCCGCATCTCCCAAACGCTGAGCCGGAGTATTTTCAAATTTGAGCGTAACGGTTTCTGTGGCCTTTAAACCCATAGCAGGTGACTTTTTCGCAGTGATAGTACTGTCGCGTTGCACCACAAAGACCTCAGCTTTTCCGTTCAGATCAGCACTGACCAGATATAGATCGGCACTTTCTCCCAAGAGCACTAAGGTCTTTTCACCTCGAATCAGATAATGTCCCTGATGTGCAACAGCCTTGGTTTTAAGTTGCTCCGGGTTAAATGCTGCTGTTTCTTCCTGTACAGCAAAGGTGGCCTTTAACTCAGGATTTTCTGCGAAAGCGCCCAGATATTTTGCCTGAATCTGCTCTGAACCCCAGCGGGTAATGGCATTGATCACACTAAAGCTAGACAGTAAACCAGCCGTCAAACTGAAATCTCCCCGAGCCAAATGTTGCGCAATTAAAATATTACTGACAATATTCTGTTCGGAGGCGACACCCCCTAACGCTTCAGGCAAGGCATAGAAATTCAGGCCGAGATCGGTGCTATATTGCCACAGTTCATGCGGAAATATTTCATGCTGATCGGCAGCATGCGCCAATGGATAAAGTACCTCTTGAGCAAATTTCTGCATCGCATCGCAGGTCAGTTGCTGTTCTGCAGACAGGTTTAGATCAAACAGTGCTTTAGATTGAGGGGGGAGACGCTGTTTTTGAATGTTCTGGCCAGATTTCAGGATTTTCTGGGTTTGACTCAGTGTTTTGAATCCTGCCTTTGAACTTTGATAAAGTGATTTTTCTACAAATTTCCGCAGCTTTAACTGGTCTAATACTTCGCTACCCGCGATTTTGGTCAGTATGGACAAGCCAAATCCTTGGGCTTTATTCACCATATTATTCATTCTGATTATCCTAAAGGTGTTGTCACGTTATTTTTTAATACTGACATGCACTCAGAGATAAAACTATGTCATCCCTGACACGAATGATTGACAATTTTTAGGTTTCGGAGATTGAAGAAATGGAGGAATAAATTAATGAAAATTAAAAGAAAGATAAAAATATAAAAAATCGAATATGTCTAAAAATTGACCCGAATGACAAAATCATCCGGGTATTTTTGATGCAGGTTTTATTTTAAGAGAGATGATGTTTAATCATGGCACGCACATTGGTTTTGGCATCAATCACGGTCATAAAGGTGTAAGCACCGATAAATTTACGGCTAATAAACATAAATTCTTTGGGTGGAACACTGAAATAACGTGAAGCCATAGATCTCGACGCCTGTTGCATCACACGGCTATGCAGCTGGCTTTTTTTCCAGTCATAACGGTTATGTTCGTCCATTACGCCGGCTGGCAATTCTTGATTATTTAGCGGTGAACTAAACGCTTCGGTGGCCAGTAAAAAGACTTTGGCCATATCCGGTTTGATGCTTTGCGGAATTGAATCAAAAAATTCATAGCCGGTCATCGCCTTGACCATCATATCCGAGTCATGATGATAGCCTGCCTGAATCAGGTTACGCGCAACACTGAGCAGATGCTGGTCAAACTGGCGGATCGCGCCAAAGTCGAGCAGAATGATCTTGTCGTGCACATCTGCACCATTGCCCAGACGAACCAGATAATTACCAAAGTTCGGATCGGTTTGCATCTCGCCCCATTCGAAAATTTCACGTACTGCAATTTCCAGAGAGGCTTCCCCTAACTGGTTGCGGCGTTCTTGGGGCAGGGATAACATTACCGGGCTATTGATCGGCACACCACGTTCAAAAGTCATGCATAGCACACGATCAGAGCAATATTCATTAATAATGGTCGGGACGATATAGCGCGGATCATCTTTTAAACGTGCAGCAAAACGACGCGTGGTATCTGCTTCAATCTGATAATTTACTTCACGGTGCATCATCTCACGGACTTCATCGAACCACTGGTCGAATTCTCGGGTCTGCGGCACGATACGGGTCAGTTTAAGCATATTTTTAAACAGGCTCATATCCGAATCAATGGCTTCTGCCACACCTGGGTATTGAATTTTTAACACCAGTTCCATGCCGTCAGATTTTCGGGTAGCGCGATGTACCTGTGCCAAAGAAGCTGTGCCCAAAGGCTCATGATCAATGGTGAGATCATTCAGCTTTGCACCGAGCTGCTGCTGTAATTGTGTCTTGATCGCTGGCCAAGCCAGTGCCACGGTCTGGTTGTTGAGCGTATTTAAAGCCTGTGTGACTTCTTCTGGCAAAAAGTGTTCGCCATACAGCGCCATCATCTGGCCGATTTTAACGATTGAACCTTTGAGCTTACCAATTTCTGCAACCAGATAATCCGCCTGCTCTTTCATGGCTTTTTTACGTTTCTTTTCTTTTTCTTCTTCACTCGAAAATATGGAGCCTGCACTGGAAGCCGCCCAACGCGTGCCTGCCAGCAAGGATGCCTTTGCGATCGATAAGCGTCGATCCATAGAGGAGGTTTTCAGTTGTTTAAGCTTATCGTTCTGATCTGACATGTAAACTCAATCCTTTCATCATCAGCATGAAGCAGAATAAATCATTGTAGGGGATATTAGCGCTTCTGCACGTATTAAAAAAGTTTAAGCCGCTGAATTCATAGTAAAAGCTAGGCAAGCTTTCATTTATTCACCAGCCTGTATCAGTTTAGACAGGGCATTATGCCATTTGAAATTGGATTTTTAATTCAGATCGTTGTTGTAACTGTTGTTTATTTGTTTGAATATGTTGATGAATCAGGTGCTGGACACTGTCGTGCATAAAACCCAATGCATAGCCTTTTACAATCACAATACTCGGCAAACCAAAAAACAGATATTTTGCATCGTCCAGTGTCGCACTGCTAAATACACCATGCTGGATTAAAGTTGACTGCAAAAATACCTTTTCTTGCTGCACTTGACCGGAAACCTGGTCATTCCAGTAATTTTGGCGCATCGCCATAAGATTATTGTGCTTATAGCTCATAGGACCGGGCTCGTTTGAAGATTTAATTCGGATTATATGTGGGTGATATGCCAGTTTTCAATTGCACAACTGTTTAATTTGCTGCCGGAGAAATACATAGGATTTTTGCAAGGACTGCGTTAATATTAATGGATAATTTAAACAATATTGATTGTTAAACATTTATTGGAATTATACCAGTTTAGGTAAAGGGGATTTTATGCGTCTTGCATGGTTTTTGGTTGCAGTTTTTGCAGGTAGTGCAGTTCAGACTCAGGCTGCTGTAGGATATTCCAAGGAATATTCGCAGTGTATGAACTTTAGTTATGGTAATACCGCTAAAGCAGAGAAATGCCTAAAGAAAGAGCTGAAACTACATAACAAACGTCTGAAGAAAAGCTATAAAAATTATCTAAAGCTGAATCCGAATCAGACCGCGGCCATCCGCAGTCAGCATGTGCTTTGGGAACGTAAACTGTCGCAGCAATGTAATTTAAGAGTGTCTGGGAAATATGCCAAACAGCAACAAGGTCAATGTATGCTGGCCTTGATTATGGATCAGGCAAATCTTTATCAATCCCGCTCTTATGCACCAGGTTCACGATAAATCACCACATGAGACATAGCTTGTTGAATCGTCTGAACTTGCTCTAAAAAAACTAGAATGACAGGTTAAGGATTGTGTAAAAAAACACGAATTTTATCATTTTTATGAGCCTAGAGAATTCGTGTTTTTCATACTTTTAGCATTATAAAAGCAGGCAAAACAAGGTATCATAAGGCGTTTAAAAAAATGACCTTGGAGACGCCCTACGTGGATCGACCGACTATTAGCCCTGAACATATTCAGGAAGCCGCTGAAAACCTAAGCACAATTCGTGATTTTATCCGCTTTGGTGTGACAGCATTACGTCAATATGATGCGCACTTAGGCCAAGGTACAGAAGATTATTTTGCTGAAAGTTCAGCATTGGTATTACAAAGCATGTCATTGGAATGGAAAGCGGATGCTGAAATTCTCGAGGCAAAATTACTCCCAAGTGAAAAAGCTGAATTTTTAGGATTGTTGGAGCGCCGTATCAATGAGCGTATGCCAACTTCATATTTATTGAATTTAGCCTACTTTGACGATAAACCTTATTACGTGGATGAGCGTGTACTGATTCCACGTTCACCGATTGCTGAACTGATTCAAAATCGTTTTGCACCTTACTGTCTGGATGAAAATTATCAGGCGCGTGAAGGGGTAAACAATCTACCTGAAAATCCAGATCCAAAAATGCCTCGCCGTATTTTAGATATGTGTACAGGTTCAGGTTGTATCGCGATTGCTCTGGCTTATGCTTTCCCGGAAGCTGAAATCGATGCGACTGATTTATCTAAGGATGCTTTAGAAGTAGCACAAATTAACTGTGAACATCATAACCAACAGTTTAATGTGGCCTTGCTTGAGTCTGACCTGTTCGAAAAAATTCCTGCTGAAAATCAATATGATTTAATCGTATCGAACCCACCATATGTGGATGCAGAAGATATGGCTGATCTTCCCGATGAGTTCCATCACGAACCTGAAATGGCACTGGCTGCGGGTCAGGATGGTTTGGACCTTGTACGTAAAATGCTGGCACAAGCTGCAGATTACCTGACTGAAGACGGTCTTATTGTCATTGAAGTCGGTAACTCGGAATGGGCGATGAAACAGAACTTCAATTCAGTCGATTTCTACTGGTTACAATTCCAGAAAGGTGGTTCAGGTATCTTTGCACTCACTGCACAGCAATGCCGTACTTACCGCGATTTATTCATTCAGTCTATTCAAGCATAAGGAGTCGTGTGACATGGCAGGTAATAGTATAGGGCAACTGTTCCGTGTGACGACTTGTGGTGAATCTCACGGTGTGGGCCTGATGGCCATCGTTGATGGGGTTCCACCGGGTATTGAGCTGTGTGAAGCCGATTTGCAAAAAGATTTGGACCGTCGTAAGCCGGGTACATCGAAATTTGCCACCCAGCGTAAAGAGCCGGATGAAGTGGAAATTATTTCTGGTGTGTTTGAGGGTAAAACCACCGGAACATCGATCGGGCTCTTGATTCGTAATACGGATCAGAAATCGAAAGATTATGGCAATATCGCGCAAACTTTCCGTCCGGGTCATGCCGACTATACCTATACCCAGAAGTATGGTTTCCGTGATTATCGTGGTGGTGGCCGCTCAAGCGCGCGTGAAACAGCGATGCGTGTGGCAGCGGGTGCCATTGCCAAGAAATTCCTGTTAGAGAAATTTGGCATTGAAATTCGTGGCCATGTCACACAAATTGGTACTGAAAAAGCAGAAAAACTGGACTGGAATGAAGTGCCAAACAATCCATTCTTCTGTGGCGATGTGGATGCCGTGCCACGTTTTGAAGCGCTCGTGACTTCACTACGTGAACAAGGCACCAGCTGCGGTGCAAAACTTGAAATTATTGCGTCTAAAGTACCTGTGGGTTGGGGTGAACCGGTCTTCGATCGTTTAGATGCAGATATTGCGCATGCCATGATGTCGATTAACGCGGTCAAAGGCGTTGAAATTGGCGATGGTTTTGGCGTCGCTGAGCAATTTGGTCATGAAACACGTGATGAGTTAACAACAGACGGTTTTCTGGCAAACCATGCCGGTGGTATTTTAGGCGGTATTTCTAGTGGTCAGGACATTCGTGTCGCGATTGCACTGAAACCAACGGCTTCAATCACTACTCCGGGTAAAACCATTAATATCGATCGTGAAGATACAGACGTGTTGACCAAAGGCCGTCATGATCCTTGCGTGGGCGTGCGTGCGACACCAATTGCAGAAGCGATGCTGGCGATTGTGCTAATGGATCACTTTATGCGTCATCGTGCGCAAAATGCCGATGTAGTTACGCCTTTTGAGCCGATTGAACCAAAATAATTCGCTTTTCATCTGAAGCGGATACGATTAGAGTCAGACTTCGGTCTGGCTTTTTTTATATTTATATAATGAAAAATAACAATATTCGCTTGGCAAAAACTACAGATATCCAGAACATTGTTGTATTGATCAATACAGCTTATCGTTCCAATCGTGGCTGGACACATGAACATAAGATGGTTGCTGGTCAACGGATTAATTGTGATCAGGTAATGATTCTCTTGGCACAGACTAATGTTAAGCTTTTTGTATTAGAGAATCATGATCAGATCATTGGCTGTATTGGGCTGACTGAATTCGATGACTCTATCGAAATTGGAAGTTTTGCCATTGATCCAGACCAACAAAACTCGGGTTATGGAAAGCAGTTACTAGATTTTGCCGAGTTTTATATTATTGATACGTATCAGAAGAAAGTGATTCGAATGTCAGTATTGAATGTCCGTACAGAATTGATTGCTTATTATGAGCGCCGGGGCTATCTATTGACTGAAAAAATTGAAGCATATCCACTAGATCAAAATGTCGGAGAGCCTTTGATTCCGTTACATTTACTGATTTTAGAAAAAATGATCAGATCAATATAATGAGTTGATGAAAGTTCAAGCTTTTTATCCCTTAAATTAAGTAGTGAAACAGCCACTAAATATGCTAGTTTTTGTGCACCGTCTAAAGGGTATTGAAAAATAGACAGGAAACAGACCAGGATGGCACATGCTGCAAATTATTTTAACTTCTTTATTTCCTCTTATTGGCTTGATCAGCTTTGGCTATTTGCTTAAGCATGGGCAATGGTTGAGTGAAGACTTTTGGCGCGGTGCAGAAAAGTTAAATTATTATGCACTATTTCCAGTGATGTTATTTTTAAATCTGGCCACTGCCAAGATTCAGATGAATGTGATTCAGGATGTGGTACTGGTGGTATTTAGTATCATGATCGTGGTCAGTATCGCACTGTATATCTTGCGCCATATGTACCAGATATCTTATGCGCGTTTTGGCGTCTATGTTCAGGGCTTGTTGCGCTTCAATACCTATATCGGACTTGCTGCGGTCAGTAGCTTATTTCATCAGCAGGGCATGACCATCTTCGCTGTGATCATGGTGTTGTGTATTCCTTTGGTGAATATCTTGTCGGTACTGGCATTTACCCGCAGTCACGATATGCAGCTGAAAAAAATCATTCTGGATTTGTCTAAAAATCCATTAATTTTAGGCTGTATGGTGGGTGGTGTGTTTAATCTTTCCGGTTTGGCACTCTGGGCAGGAGCAGAGCAATTTCTTAAACAGATTGCACTATGCAGTTTGCCACTCGGTCTGATGTGTGTAGGAGCAGCCTTAAAGTTTCAGGGCTTTCAGCGAGATGTATTGCCACTCAGTCTGATGACCTTTGGTCGCCTGTTTGGAATGCCGCTGATTGCATTTTTAGTCTGTAAAATTTTCCAGATTGATGCATTCACCACGCAAGTATTGGTATTGTTCTTTGCCTTACCTACCGCCTCAGCGTCTTATGTGTTAACCCGGGTATATGGCGGCGATAGCCAGTTAATGGCGAGCATTATTAGTGTACAAACCGTCGTAGCGGCGGGAAGCTTAATATTGGTACTTTCCTGGATTATTTAAAATTCCTTGATTCTCAAATAGATGATATAAGATCTAAATCCTGAATTTAAACTCTCTATGCTTTGAACCATTAAAATAGCCTAAGCAATAAAGGTTCTATTTAAGCGCCAAAATCAAATCAATCCTAAAATCTTATAAAGTTTAGAATCTGTTGTATCTCGCTGAATAGAGCAAAAGTGAAATCTAAAAATTTGGTAGATGGGCAATATCAGTCAGCAGCAATAACTCAGTTTAATTCGGAACAGTAATTACAAATTGATTCACGTGAACTCACATAAATAAAAACTGTCTTATTGAATAAAATGGTATATAAATTGCTCATGATAATAAAACATTATTGCAGGAGAGAAATGCTTCTGCATTCGCCGAAGGAGCAAGTTCCCAGGAAACTCTCAGGCAAAAGGACTGTGATAATGGATAAAAACTCTGGAGAGAAGTGTTCAATCACTCACCGAAGGGGAAGGTGCTCGCATTGATGTGCAATGCAGCGACCGAAGCTCTCAGGTACACATGACAGATGGGAAAAGACATCAATATAATCAAGGAGGTGTCTATGCGTCATGTCGTGGTGATTGGGGCGGGTATTACTGGGGTAACCACAGCGTATGAGCTTGTTTTGGCAGGCTATCAGGTGACTGTGGTAGATCGACATCTCTATCCGGCCATGGAGACATCTTTTGCCAATGGCGGCCAGCTTTCGGCCTGTAATGCCGAAGTATGGAACCAGAAAGCCACGGTACTCAAAGGTATCAAATGGATGTCTCAAAAAACTGCACCACTTTTGCTCAATCCTTCTTTTAGTGTGCATAAATATAGTTGGCTCATGGAATTTTTGGGAAATATCAAACATTATGAAGCCAATACCCGAGAGACTGTACGTTTGGCTTTATTGGCCAGAGCACGTTTGTATGAAATTGCCCAAACAGAACAGATTGATTTTGACCTGGAAAAACGCGGCATTTTACATTTTTATCATAACAAGACGGATTACGATGTCGCGATCAAGGTCAATGACCTGTTGTGTAGCGGCGGGCTGGAGCGCAATGCCATTTCCAATGCGGAAATCAAGCAGATCGAACCTGCATTAACAGGCGATTACTATGCCGGATTTTACTGCCAGAGCGATGCGACCGGAGATATTCATAAATTCAGTACAGGACTGGCCAAAGCTTGCATGCAAAAAGGCGTGAAATTTGAATTTGGCCAAGATGTCTTTGCCGTCGATCATCAGGCTCAACATATTCGGGTGAAATGCAAACCCAGTACTGAAAATGTACATCATTCTACAGATGACATTCTGGAAATTAATGCAGATGCCATTGTGGTGTGTGCGGGTGTGGGCAGTTATCAATTGGCCGAGATTTTAGGGGAACGAGTCAATGTTTATCCGGTCAAAGGCTATTCAATTACCGTGCAGCTGAATGATGAACAGAGCCAAAACAATGCACCATGGGTCAGCTTGCTGGATGAAAGTGCCAAAATTGTCTTGTCACGTCTGGGTAAGGATCGTTTACGAGTCGCAGGAACCGCCGAGTTTAATGGCTATAACCGGGATATTCGTGCAGACCGGATTCAACCACTGATTGACTGGAGCAATCGTAACTTTGATCTGTGTACCGAGCATGTCGTACCTTGGGCAGGTTTACGCCCGATGATGCCAAATATGATGCCTGTGGTGCGCCGTGGTCAACATGAGCGGGTATTTTATAATACCGGCCATGGTCATCTGGGCTGGACCTTGTCGGCTGCAACGGCTGCACTGATTAGCAAGGAAATTGCTCAATACTATCCTGTTTAAATTGATGGCCCGCATGTGGGCTATTTTTTACATCAAATTTCTCATTTTATATAAGGTTAAGTTTTTAATATTTTTTAAATTGAATCAATCATATAAGCGATAAATCCCAGTAAAACGTTCACAACCTTTTTGTTGAGTGTTGACGGCTAGAATTGCTTTACTATAGTTAAACTCATAGCGGCAGTCATTTTCATTATCCATGATCTGTTCTTTTGCTGCAGGCGTGGTATAGGCTAAAAATGGAACAGTCTGCGTTTCGGCCCGGTTATTGGGATTGCGATAGGCCAGACCTTCAATCTTGATGCGGTCTTTAGTCAGTTGATGAATCTTGATATGCACAGGCTGTTTGGCCATTTGTCCCTGCTCGAACTTAATATAATGCTGAGTTAGGCTTTGATTCAGTGAAATATAGATATTTAAATCATCGAGGCGCCATTCAAACTGCTGTTTAAAACAATCTAGGGTTTTGCATTGCTGTAACCGATTTGCCCATAACTGTTGGGTGTCTTGCAATAAGCGAACGGGGGCATCAGTAATTAAAAAAGCGGTCAAGTATTGGTCAGCGAGTTTTTCCCGAGCTTCGGACAGCGCTACTGAGCAGACTTTATTCATGGCCGCTGTTTTTTTGCTGTCGTTGTTACACTCGAGTGGGTTCGCTGAACTACCCGCAGATATCATCCCCAGGCCGAGCATCAGGCCAATTATTTTCAACATATTTATATCAGTTTTCAGTAGCATGATCGCTTATACTTTCACTGTGTTACGCTTGGTCTAACTATAGCGAAATAGAAAGCAAGTGTACAAGATTTCAATGGGCTATTTCTAAAGGATGTATAAGGTGATCGCACAAATTCGTATTGGTCAGGGTCTGGATGTGCATGCATTTGAAGAAGGTGATTTTGTTACTTTGGCAGGCATTCAAATTCCGCATACGCACGGTCTGAAAGCACATTCGGATGGTGATGTGATTCTGCATGCACTATGTGATGCATTGTTGGGCGCGTTGGCACTTGGAGATATTGGCCAGCATTTCCCGGATACAGATCCGAACTTTAAAGGTGCGGACAGCCGTGTATTGTTGAAGCATGTTTATCAGTTAATTCTGGATCGTGGCTATCAGCTGAACAATGCCGATATTACGGTCGCCTGTGAACGTCCGAAACTGGCCAAACACAATCTGGCAATGCGTCAAAGTATTGCGGATGTGTTGAGTGTCGATGTTACTCAAATCAGTATCAAAGCCACGACGACTGAACAGTTAGGTTTTACTGGTCGTCAGGAAGGCATCATGTGCATGGCAACCGTGCTATTGAGCCACAGCAAATAAGATCAGGCAAAATGATTCGGATTAATCAGGGATAATTCCAGTTCCTGAGTAGCTTTACGGCCTTGTAGTTGCAGGGCAACCGCATGCATGAGACCGGTCCAGGTTTCATTCGGTTCCCAGATTTGATGCAAATGCTCATGCGCCGTAGGCAAATCTATATCCATATAGTATTGACGATATAAATACATCAAACAGCTGACATGATAGTTTTGCAAACAATGCACCCAGACCATTTGCTCTTTCACCAGGTGATCGATCAGGTCCAGTACCAGCAGGCATTGATTGTCTGAAGGCGTTTCCCAGGAAATCGGAACCTGAATATAGTTCAGTCCCAGCTCAAGGCAAATTTTATCTTCATGTGATAGATACTGTTCGCTATCGGTTAATGCCACATTGATGACCGTAGACACACCATATTCTTTCATTAGCTGTAACTGGGCAGTGGTCGGTTGACCAGAGCTAAACAGATGTTCGTGTATGAACTGAAAATTCTCAATCTGGCTTAATGCCGTTTCAATATCATTCATCAGATAAATTTTCCTTATTCTAGAAATGCAAACGCCATCTTGGCGATGGCGTTGGTCAGATCATTTAACGATTAGGTAAAATGTCTTTCAATGCCTCATGCATGTCGAGTAAAACTTTTTCAGTCGTTTCCCAGTCGATACAGCCATCCGTAACGGACTGACCGTATTCCATATCATTCAGGTTGGCCGGAATGTCCTGACGACCGCCCTTAAGATGACTTTCTACCATAATACCAACAATTGACTTGTTTCCATCAAGAATTTGTTCTGAAATGTTTTTAAGTACAAGTGGTTGCAGGTACGGGTCTTTGTTTGAGTTGGCGTGGCTGGCATCAATCATGATCTTGGTGCTGACTTTGGCCTTGGCCAACGCCGCTTCTGCATCTGCCACCGAGCCTGCATCGTAGTTCGGTTTGCCATTACCGCCACGCAGTACCACGTGAGCATAAGGGTTACCTGAAGTACGAATCACAGCCACCTGACCTTGATCGTTTAAACCAAGGAAGCTATGGCCATGTTTGACCGATTGCATCGCATTGGTTGCCACGGTTAAACCGCCGTCCGTCCCGTTTTTAAAGCCGACTGGTGAAGACAGACCTGAAGACATTTCACGATGCGTCTGGCTTTCAGTCGTACGTGCACCAATTGCAGACCATGAAATCAGGTCTTGATAATACTGCGGTGAGTTCGGATCAAGTGCTTCAGTGGCACATGGTAAACCTATTTCATTCAGTTCAAGTAACAGCTTACGACCGATACGCAGACCTTTTTCGATATTGAACGAGTCGTTCATATCCGGATCGTTGATCAGGCCTTTCCAGCCCACTGTGGTACGTGGTTTTTCAAAATAAACCCGCATCACGATGTATAAGCTGTCTTTAACTTTTTCGCTTAACACTTTTAAGCGTTCAGCATATTCGTGTGCAGCCGCAGGATCATGAATAGAACAGGGGCCGATGACAACGAACAGGCGTTTGTCTTCACCATCCAGGATTTTACGAATCGTTTCACGACCATGCAGTACGGTTTGATAAGCAGTTTCAGTCAAAGGTAATTCTGCTTTAAGCTCAGCAGGGGTTACCAAAGGAATCATGCTGTGGATATTCACGTCATCAATATCTGATGCTGAAATAGGATTTGACTGTTGTGTATTCATTGCCGTCACTGGTTCGATCATACAAAAGGTTGTTTAATAGCCCGAATATAACATGAATGATGCGTCACTTTGTTATAAAAAAGATGAATACTTCTTTGAAAAAAAAGTGATGAATCGCATAGTTAAATTAAACGGACTGGGAATTCTGGCTCATGACGACCATCGCTGTTTCGGCAGGTTGAGCCGGTTTTGATTTTACAGGGTTAAGCATGAAATTCAGGCCGAGCCCAAATAAGGTAATGCCTAAAATTTTGCGAATCAGTTTTTCTGGCATCCGTGAACTGAGCAAAGTACCAACAATAATCGCGGGAATAGAGCCCACCAATAACCACATGAGCAGCATGAAATCGACATTGCCTGATGACATATGCCCCAAGCCTGCAACCAGCGTCAGTAACACGGCATGCACCACGTCTGAGCCAATGATACGAATCATCGGCAGATTCGGGAACATCACCACTAAAGCCATGATGCCAAATGCACCTGCACCGACTGAAGATAAGGTGACAAAAATACCCAAGATAACGCCCATAATCATGATGGCGATGCGCTTTTCCTTGGCTTGCAGTTTTACTTTTTCCAGATCCTGCGTCATATCTGGCAGTTCTTGTTTTCGGTATTTGTTGAAAAGATTTTCGATCTGGGTGCGAAACAGAATAGACAAGCCGGTAATGGTCAGCATAAAGCCCAATACCATGGTCAGGACGGCCTTGTAATGTGTCGATTGGCTTAAATAGTTGTCGAGTACCCAATGCGTGGCAAAAGATGCTGGAATACTGCCTACTGCCAGCCAGATCACAATTGGCCAGACAATATTCATTTTTTTGGCATGCACAAAAGAACCGCAGAATTTTGAAATCGCGGCATAGAGCAGATCCGTACCAATTGCAATGTGGGGTTCAATCCGGAATAGGCTGATCAGAATGGGTGTCATCAATGAGCCACCACCGACACCGGTTACTCCAACACAAAAACCTACCAACACACCTGCTAAAATAAACTCAATCGGACCAAACATGCATATATGCCAAAATCAAAAAACGTGGATATCTTATGACTTTTGGATATAAGTCGTTGTCTTGATTATTGATTTACTTATGCATAAAAAAGATAAAGCACTGGGCTTAAAATTAGGGTCTGTTGACATTTCAAGTATAGAATTTACCCGATAAAGGTAGCCAAATAAATATACAAGCTAATGCAACTGCCCCCTCATAGCTACACTTTAGCTTATCATATCGTGTTGCTATTCCTCTGAACTGCTTTAACCTACAAAATGCATTCTCAACTAAGTGTCTGATTTTATATAAATACCAATCCATATGATC
>NZ_VPAS01000024.1:0-16873 GCF_013419125.1 Acinetobacter sp. YH12102
GGACAAGCATCGTCATTTTATTATGGTCAGCCTCAGGGTGAAGTGTGTCTAATCAACAGGGTTTTCGGTCTCTAAGCACTTTTTAAAGGGAACATCATCGACTCAAATCACTATTTGCAACAGTGCCAGAAAATTAACTATAGTAATTATAAGTGATAAATATAGTAAATTTTGGGGGGTGATTACCGTATAAACTGTACCGGGTTTGAAGGAACTTTTAATATCTATTTAAATATAACGATCATTTTTTTATTTATGAATGAGATCTAATAATCATAGAGTACAATTATCTATAAAATCTCCCCACCATTGCATCATCTCAACACGCTGATTAAAATATTCTGCATGATTATAGCTGGCACGGGTTTTATTTTTATCAGTATGGGATAGCTGTGCTTCAATCCAATTCGATTGAAATAAGCCAGATTCATTTAATATTGTACTAAACGTTGAGCGTAAACCATGAGAAGATAATTCATTTTTCCTGTATCCCATTTTTCTAATAATCAAGTTAAGCGTATTAAAATGAATGGGTTTATTTTTATTTCGTGGACTAGAAAAAACATATTTCTCTCCATGAGACCAGATTAGTGCAGATTTTACAACTTCCAGTGCTTGATCAGATAGTGGAACTAAAAAATCAGGAATATCATGACCTAAAATAACTTTTCTTCTATATTGTTTAATATGTAAGGCTGGTATTTTCCATATTTTTTTATCCAAATCGAATTGATGTGGTTCACAAAGCAGTAATTCACTACCACGTACACCTGTATATAACTTAAATAACAATGCTTTTTTAATGATAGGGTCTGTATTAACCTTATTTAATCTAGCTAAAAAATTAGATAGCTCACTTGATTTTAAATACGGATAATTCTTTTTAATCTTATTATTGATTAATATTTTATGAAGACCAATGGCAATATTATATTCACAATAACCCATTGCTACAGCATAATCATAAATCTGATTTAAATAGCTATAGGCTTTCTTTACAGGTTCTTTTACATTCCGAGATTCTATAGTTTTAATAATTTTAACCAAGTCATATCTTTTAACTTCAGTAAATGGCATTACTCCAATATTGGGGTAAACATCTTGATCCAAACATTTTTTTGCAAGCTGAATGACTCCGCATCGTGGTTTGTCTTCAAAGGAATTTCTAATTTTAAATTCCAACCACTCTTCACAAACATCTTGGAAATTTTTTATGTTTTTTTGATGCAGTGGTTTATTTTGATGACCATTAAATTTATATTCATCCCGGACAATTCTTGCCTCTTTTAACGATGTGACAGGATATTCGCCTAACTTTATGCGAGGACGTTTATTTGTACCTTTAATAGAATAACGATAACTCCAAGATTTACGTCCGTTTGGTTCTACCTTCAAACTTAAGCCATCATCATCTGCCAGAAAATAGATTTTTTCCTTTGGCTTAGCCTGGCGTATCTTAACTTCTGTAAGACTCATGAATATTTAACCTAACCATAAAATGCACTGCTCAATTCAATTATAGCAAATTTAAGCGATATTAATATGATGCGTATCATACGCATCACATATTTCTATAAGTAATTGTTAAATAAAATTTATATTTAGATTGGCTAGTCCTTAGTAACCAATTAATTAACCATTAATTTTGCAAGTCTTAAATTGGCATTTGAAGTGTAACCCCATGTTATGACTATTCACATTTCTGCTCTATGATTCATGGTTACTTATTAGTTATGTTATTATGTCAGGAGCGATACAAGAATTAGGGTAACCTTATGGAAATAGCGAATACGAAATGAACCGTACCGGGTTTGTCGGAGACTTTTTTATTTAAGTTAGGCCACCTGACCTAACGGGTTAATCTTATCATAGTACATTGCTTCAAACTCAAAAGGCGACTTGTAACCCAGTGCACTGTGTACACGCTTTTTATTGAACCAATCTACCCAGTTTAGTGTCGCAAGTTGTACATCTGCTAAACCTTGCCAATCTGCTTTTAAATATTCAATCACCTCTGTTTTGTATAAGCCATTCACCGTTTCAGCCAAAGCATTATCGTATGAATCACCAGTTGTACCGACTGATGCTCGTAAATTTGCTGCTTCTAAACGATTGGTATAGCGAATCGAAAGATATTGCACACCCCTGTCGGAATGATGAATCACATTCTTTGGCATGCCTCGATCGTGCAATGCTTGCTCCAATGCATCGAGCACCATATCTGTATTCATCCGTGTAGATACTTTCCATCCAACAATTGCTCGTGAGAACACATCAATAATAAAGGCGGTATAGACCCAGCCTGAATGAGTTTGAATATACGTAAAGTCACTGACCCATAATTGGTCAGGTCGATCAGCACTAAAATTACGTTTCACTAAATCATCTGCTCGTTTTTGATCATCTCGGTTGCGGGTAGTGTGTTTGTTCTTACCACGCCAAACACCTTGTATATCTAGCTTCTGCATCAATCGAGCAACTGTACAACGTGCAATAACATAGCCTTCACGTTTCAATTTTTGCCAAACTTTACGTACACCATATCGACCTAAACTTTCCTTCCAAATTCGTTTAATTTGTTCAGCATGATGCTCATCATGTAGATCTCGTTTCGCTCGATGTTCTGGATTGTCAGCGAGATCTAAAGTTCGGTAATAGGTTGAAGCTGCGATCGGTAAAATCCTACAAATCGCATCAACACCATATCGATCTTTATTGTTATGGATGAAATCCACCATTATTTGTGTGGGCGGTCGAGCTCCGCCTGGGCGAAAAAAGCGGCTGCTTTACGTAGAATTTCATTGGCACGCTTTAATTCTTTAATTTCACGTTCCATTTGCTTCATTTTTTCTTGATCAGATATCTGTTGTACTTTAATAGGATTTTGCTGATCTAAATGCTTTTGATGCCAGGCACGAAGTGTTTCAGGAGTACAACCAATCTTAGGCGCAATTGCTGTGATTGCAGCCCAAGTAGAAGGATAATCTTTTTCAGATTCAATCAATAATTGAACCGCTCTTTCTCTGATTTCAGGGGTATATTTTAATTTTGTCATCGGGATAGTCTCTCAGAATATTGACTCTCCGACAAACCCGGTACGGTCCACCTTAAATTTGGCTCAATTAGGGGCGCTTTGCCTTTCAAATCTTTGTGCAATAAAGCCGTTGGAAAGTAATCTTGAAACAAGTTATAAGCTTCTTTTTCATAAATTACTGAGTATTTGTGTAAATATTCAACATCTGATTTTTTAACCCAGATATTGAATTAAAATAAAAACCAATAAAAACCAACATCATTGGTATTTATAATAGATCTCTTGCGAAAGTCGTTATTGCAAGTTCATCCGGTTTACCAGTGCAGCGATTAAGTTAATGCGTAAACCGAATCTTTTCCGTCTATTTCGATAGCGTTCACTTAGTATTCTAAATGTTTTCAATTGACTATTGATGTGTTCGATCACAACTCGTATTTTTCCAATCATTTTATTGTACTTTTTCTCAACATCAAATAAGGGTAAATTCTTCTTTTTCTTTATTGGCATCAATAATTTAAAGCCATCTTGCTCTAATCCATAGTAACCTAAATCGGTCATAATATATTCACAATGTTTGAATTTCTTAACTGTTTTTCTTGCCAATTTAATATCATGCTGACTGCCAGACGATATATCTACTCCTATGATTTGTTTGCTCTTCGGATGATAGATCACTTGGGCTTTTAACGTATGTTTCTTCTTTTTACCACTGTAGAACTTACTCTGATTTTTTTTCGGGCGTTCTATTAAACATTCTGTCGCATCAATAATTACCCAGTTAAATTGTTCGTCTGCTGTGGTAATGCTTCGTTTTGGCAGGGTAAAACGTCTTGATTTCATTAATGCATCTTCAACCTTTTTAATAGTTCGATTCACATTACTTTCAGCGATATGGTAATTTGCCGCCAATTCCAATTGGGTGTTGTAGCTCCGTAAGTAATTGAGTGTTAATAATAATTGATCCTCTATAGCTAAAGTATGAGGACGCCCTAATTTCTTTTTAAGTGATTCTGCTTCTTTTAAAACTTCGACCATTTCACTAAAAACTGCTCGAGGTACACCAACCAAGCGCTGGAATTCAGAATCTGAAAAACGATTTAATTTCTGATATTTCATGAAATCTATATTGAGGCAGTTTTTACTTTCGCAAGAGGTCTATTTTAATCATGTTCATTTACAATAAAAATCACTAAGTCAATATGTATTTAGTCTAAAATATCCATCAATCAAAAATGTGTGATAGCTTCGAACGTTAATCTTTGCATACTTGTAATTTTGAGTATTACTTCAATTCTCTAAGCTAATTCTTTACAAGTGTTCCTATCACCATAATTGTTATTCTTGTCTTCGCTATAAAGCGATCCAAACCTGCCCTCCATGGTCATAATCGCATGAATAAATTTTTAAAATACCTATTGGTATTCATCGTTCTGCTTATTATTGCAGCACTAATCTTTTTATTTAGACCTATCGCGTCTAAAAAAATTCAAACCACCAGCAATGAGCCTGTTGTTGACGCAGTCTTAGTGGGCGGTGGGATCATGAGTGCAACTTTAGGCACATATCTAAGCGAGCTTGAGCCAAACTGGCAAATTCGCATGTATGAACGCCTAGACAATGTTGCCCAAGAAAGCTCAAACGGCTTCAACAATGCTGGTACAGGCCACTCTGGCTTTATGGAAATGAACTATACCTCTGAAAAAGATGGAAAAATGGACATTTCTAAAGCTGTGAACGTTGCGGAACAATTTGAAGTTGCAAAACAGTTCTGGTCTTATCAGGTGAAAGAAGGTGTTTTGGGTCAACCAAATAGCTTTATCAATCCTGTGCCGCACATTGCCTTCGTTTGGGGCGATAACGTGAATTTCCTAGAAAAACGTTATGCTGCAATGGTTAAAAACCCAATGTTCTATGGCATGAAATTCTCTGAGAATCCTGCTGAAATTAAACAATGGGCACCATTGGTAATGAATGGCCGTGATGCTGCACAGAAAGTAGCTGCAACACGCATGGATGTAGGTTCGGATGTGAACTATGGTTCGATCACCACTCAATTGGTCGATCACCTTAAAAAACAATCTAACTTCAAACTACAAACATCGACTGAAGTGACTGGCATTAGCCAAAACGATGATAAAACGTGGACGGTTGCATTTAAAAACCTCACTACAGGTAAAACAGATCACGTGAAAACGCGCTTTGTCTTCATTGGTGCAGGCGGTGCAGCAGTTAAACTTTTACAAATGACAGGCTTACCAGAAGCGAAGCAATATGCTGGCTTCCCTGTAGGTGGCGTGTTCTTAATGACCGACAACCCGAAAGTCACTGAAGGTCATACTGCAAAAGTTTATGGCCGTGCTGAATTAGGCGCACCTCCAATGTCTGTTCCACATATTGATACACGTTATATCGACGGTAAAAAATATGTGTTGTTTGGCCCATTTGCGACTTATTCAAACAAGTTCTTAAAACAAGGTTCTCAGCTTGATTTATTGAAATCAACCACTAAGAACAACGTTTTACCAATGACTGCTGTGGGTATGGAAAATCTTGATTTGGTGAAATACTTAGTTAGCCAAGTCATGATGACCGATGAAGACCGTTTTAATGAGTTGAAAAAATACTATCCTGATGCAAAACCAGAAGACTGGCGCATGAATCAAGGTGGTCAACGTGTTCAAATCATTAAGAAAGAACCAGGCAAACCTGCAAGCTTGCAATTTGGTACCGAGATTTTTGCATCACAAGATGGTGCTGTGACTGCCCTATTAGGTGCGTCTCCTGGTGCTTCAACTTCCCCTTATATTATGTTGAGCTTGCTTGAAAAAGCATTCCCTCAGCAAGTAGCAGGTAAATGGAATCCGAAATTACATGAAATTGTAAAATCGTACCAACAAGAACTCAGCACTAATCCTGTGCTTCTTGACCAAGTTCGCCAATACACCAGCACAACCCTTGGTTTGAAATATACACCTATGGCTAAAGCTGCAAATGACGAAACTATTGCGGTAGCAAAAGCACAGTAATCTGCTTTAAACCCTAAAAAGGATGGACTTTGCGCCATCCTTTTTTAATTCATATTTGAAACTATTCTGTTTATGTCGCTTTTCCATTCCGATGCTTTTTTGGCTTTTCGTTCACGTGATTTTTCACTTCTGAGTGTCAATCAGTTGTGCTTAATTCTAACCATCATGATTCAAGAAGTCGTCATTGCCTATAGTATCTATCAACTCACTCAAAATCCACTCAGCCTTGGCATGATTGCCTTAATTGAGTTACTCCCCTTTATTTGCCTCTCCCTGATCAGTGGCGACTGGGCTGATCGCTATAACCGACAAAAAATTGTGCAGTGGAGTTTTAGCTGTAGCACTTTAATTCCATTATTATTTATTATTCTTTTTTCTCAGTACCAACAACAGCACATTCAACAAAATACACTTTTATGCGGCATTTATAGCCTCATCTTTTGCTTAGGCATACTTAGAGGCATTTACAGCCCATCATTTAATTCATTACGCCCTTTTCTAACCCCCGAGTCAGCCTATAGCAATGCAGCCACATGGACCGCGCTCATTTGGCAAATAGGCGGCATTTTAGCGCCTTTATGCGCAGGACTTTTACTCGGCCAACTTGGGCTTGAAAAGACCCTCTTTATTGTTTTTTTCTTGTGTTGCGTGGGTAGCATCTGCTTATTCAGATTAAGTCCTCGTCAATTCCCTAGCCCACATAAACAGCATTTGAGCAAAAGTTTGAAAGAAGCCTATTTGTTTATTTTTAAACATCCACTAATGTTTTGGAGTATGTTGCTGGATCTCAGCGTCATGCTTTTTTGTAGTGTCATTATCTTACTGCCTATTTTTGCACACGATATCCTGCATCTTGGTGTTGAAGGCTTAGGTATACTCAGAGCTGCACCAGCTATTGGCGCCTGTATCATGATGTTGATGTTGACCTGTTATTCTCCGATGCAAAATGCATGGAGAAATATGCTCTATAGTAGTTTTGCAATTGCTTTATGTATTTTAGCCTTTGCACTATCCTCCCATGTTTGGCTCTCAGTCTTCTTCCTTGTTTTAATCGGTGCCTTTGATAGCATTAGCATGGTCATTCGACAAACTTTATTACAGCAACTCCCCCCAAAAGCACTATTAGGGCGTGTAGCGGCTTTAAATGGCATATTAGTCACTTCAGGCAATCAGCTCGGTGCCCTACACATGAGCCTGATGACGCGCTATTTTTCTGTGGTGCCAGCAGTACTTATTGGAGGGACGCTGTGTTTAATAATCTGTGGTCTAAGCTCTACTCGTACGCGACATTTATTCAAGCCATCTCCAACACTAAAAAAACATGCCCCAGTGGCAAAAAGTGAATAGTATGTTAAGCTTCAAATCCTCTTTTAATAGGATGTGAGTTTTCAATAGAGCAAATTATGAAACAGATTTTCACCTTTTCACACATTCTCTATACCAAACTCTATTCTTTCGCACTATCAGTGTTGTTGGCTTATTGCCTATTCAATGCAATTTATACGTTCATTATTGGTGGAACTGGTTTTTATTTATTTGCAACTTTTATTTTAGCTTTTCAATGTAATTTCACGTTACGCACTTCTCTGCATGACCGTATTTACACCAGTTTAGGGATAGTTTTGCTTATTATTGGGTTATTGTATACACATGGAATTCACTTTCTAAACCATTTAAAAACAATTGTATTGGTTCCTTCTTTAATTCTAACTGCTTTTGGAATAGATAATTTATATAGAAAGCCAAATAGACTTAGTTGTCTTAAAGTTGGACTGATCCTCGGCCTATTGCTATTAGCTTATATTCAATATTATGATTTAGTAGAACTGCAAAATTATTATGACTCTTTACATAATGATGAGACTTGGCAGCAATTTGGCGCATTATAACAGCTAGCACAAAAAAATTCGGTGGGTGAAAAATTTACAATCCTAATTCTGATTTATCGATGTTATTACATAGGAAAACTGCCTTTAAAAGGCGGGTCTTGCCAGTCTAGAATTGCAGATAAAAGGGAATAAAATGCCTGTATATCCGATTCTAGAAATTGATCATTTTCAGCATCATAAACAAAAGATTTTTCTTCTAATAAGTATTGGCCATCTTGCTCACTAAGAAAATTTTAAAGTTATTTTGAACCGTACCGGGTTTGTCGGAGACTTTTTTATTTAAGTTAGGCCACCTGACCTAACGGGTTAATCTTATCATAGTACATTGCTTCAAACTCAAAAGGCGATACATAACCCAGTGCACTGTGTACACGCTTTTTATTGAACCAATCTACCCAGTTTAGTGTCGCAAGTTGTACATCTGCTAAACCTTGCCAATCTGCTTTTAAATATTCAATCACCTCTGTTTTGTATAAGCCATTCACCGTTTCAGCCAGAGCATTATCGTATGAATCACCAGTTGTACCGACTGATGCTCGTAAATTTGCAGCTTCTAAACGATTGGTATAGCGAATAGAAAAATATTGAACACCTCTATCGGAATGATGAATCACATTCTTTGGCATGCCTCGATCGTGCAATGCTTGCTCCAATGCATCGAGCACCATATCTGTATTCATCCGTGTAGATACTTTCCATCCAACAATTGCTCGTGAGAACACATCAATAACAAATGCGGTATAGACCCAGCCTGAATGAGTTTGAATATAGGTAAAGTCACCCACCCATAGTTGGTTTGGATGATCAGCATTAAAATTACGTTTCACTAAATCATCTGCCCGTTTTTGGTCATCTCGGTTACGGGTGGTTTGTTTATTCTTACCACGCCAAACACCTTGTATACCTAGCTTTTGCATCAATCGAGCAACTGTACAACGTGCAATAACATAACCCTCACGTTTTAATTTTTGCCAGACTTTACGTACACCATATCGACCTGAACTTTCCTTCCAAATTCGTTTAATTTGTTCAGCATGATGCTCATCATGTAGATCTCGTTTCGCTCGATGTTCTGGATTTACTGTGAGATCTAAAGTCCGGTAATAGGTTGAAGCTGCGATCGGTAAAATCCTACAAATCGCATCAACACCATATCGATCTTTATTGTTATGGATAAAATCCACCATTATTTGTATGGGCGGTCGAGCTCCGCCTGGGCGAAAAAAGCGGCTGCTTTACGTAGAATTTCATTGGCACGCTTTAATTCTTTAATTTCACGTTCCATTTGCTTCATTTTTTCTTGATCAGATATCTGTTGTACTTTAATAGGATTTTGCTGATCTAAATGCTTTTGATGCCAGGCACGAAGTGTTTCAGGAGTACAACCAATCTTAGGCGCAATTGCTGTGATTGCAGCCCAAGTAGAAGGATAATCTTTTTCAGATTCAATTAGTAATTGAACCGCTCTTTCTCTGATTTCAGGGGTATATTTTAATTTTGTCATCGGAATAGTCTCTCAGAATATTGAGTCTCCGACAAACCCGGTACGGTTCTATCTTTGGTAGAGTTGCAAAAAACATTACCAATTTCAGATAAAGATTTTAGATAGCCGCTTAGCTTACTGAATAACTAAAAATCCTCAGCATCTTTAATTTATTAAGATGAGTATTTCTCATCTTAAGCTGAATTTATATCGTTTTACTCACTTTCTTATTCACGTTTAAATATAGCCATTCAGAAATTTAACTTTTTATAAAATTTTTAGGTGGCAATCTCCATGAGTACAGCATTTGAGTGTTCAATTAAACGTATCCGTTTTGATGAGAATTATACACCAGCAGAAAACACACGTTTAACCACAAACTTTGCCAATTTGGCACGTGGGGAAAGCCGTGAAGAAAACTTGCGTCGTACCCTTGCGATGATCAACAACCGTTTTAATAGCTTGGCAACCGTTGATAACCCGAAAGGTGATCGCTATTCACTTGAGATTGACATTATTTCTGCGGAAATTGATATTGAAGGTAATGGTCAAACTTTCCCATTTATTGAAACACTTAAAAGTGTTGTGATTGACCATCAAACAGGTGAGCGTATTGAAGGCATGATCGGCAATAGCTTCTCATCTTATGTGCGTGATTACGACTTCAGCGTGGTATTGCCACAATTGGGTTGTGGTGTAGGTGAAAAACCTGAAGATTTTGGCAATCTACATGGCAAGCTTTATCAACATTTAGTCAATTCAGATGTATTTAAAGCAGAATTTAAAAAACAACCTGTCATTTGCTTAAGCGTTTCAACCTCTAAAACGTATTTCCGTACAGCCAACGTACATCCTATTTTGGGTGTGGAATACAAAAATGATGAATATTCACGTACCGATGAATATTTTGCCAAAATGGGTTTACGTGTACGCTACTTTAAACCAGAAGGTGGTAATGCACCATTAGCATTCTATTTCGCTGGCGATTTAGTCCGTGATTATACTGATTTTGAATTGATCAGTGCTATTGCGACCATGGAAAGTTTCCAACGGATCTATCGTCCTGAAATTTACAACACCAACTCTCCTGCAGGTGTGGTGTATCAACCAAGTCTAAGCTATGGCGATTATTCACTTACACGTGTGGTCTATGACCGTGTGGAACGTGGTGAGCTTGCAGTTAAACAAGGTAAATGGACGGAAGAAAACTTCATTAAGCCTTATCAAGACATTTTAAATGAATGGGCTGCAAATTTCGAAGTCGAAACAGCTGCTTAATCCATTAAATTGATAAACAGATTTACGAATTTAGACAAAGAAGATTAGACATGGCGCTTACACAACCGAAACTTTTACTCCCAACTTCAACTGCGGGTAGCTTGCCAAAACCGTCTTGGTTAGCTGAACCTGAAAAATTATGGTCTGCATGGAAGCTTGAAGGCGAAGAATTATTAGAAGCTAAACGTGATGCTTTGAAATTATCATTACATGAGCAAGTCACTGCAGGTATCGATATCGTGAGTGATGGTGAGCAAACCCGTCAGCACTTTGTAACCACGTTTATTGAACATCTTGAAGGTGTAGATTTCGAAAAGCGTGAAACCATGCGTATTCGTAATCGTTATGATGCAAGTGTACCTTCAGTTGTGGGTGAAGTTTCTCGTAAAAAAGCAGTGTTTGTAGACGATGCGAAATTTTTACGCAGCCAAACCAGTCAGCCAATTAAATGGGCGTTGCCTGGTCCAATGACCATGATTGATACACTTTTTGACGGACACTACAAGAGCCGTGAAAAACTGGCTTGGGAATTTGCCAAAATTTTGAACCAAGAAGCTTTAGAACTTGAAGCAGCAGGCGTAGACATTATCCAATTTGATGAACCTGCGTTTAACGTATTCTTTGATGAAGTGAATGACTGGGGTGTACCAACCTTAGAACGTGCACTTGAAGGTCTAAAATGTGAAACTGCAGTTCATATTTGCTATGGTTACGGCATTAAAGCCAATACAGATTGGAAACAAACTTTAGGTAATGAATGGCGTCAATACGAAGAGTCATTCCCGAAACTACAACAATCTAAGCTCGATATTATTTCACTTGAATGCCAAAACTCACGTGTACCAATGGATTTGATTGAATTGATCCGTGGTAAGAAAGTGATGGTGGGTGCCATTGATGTAGCAACTAGCAAAGTTGAAACTGCAGAAGAAGTGGCGAATACCTTACGTAAAGCACTTCAATTTGTTGATGCAGATAAACTCTATCCTTCAACCAACTGTGGTATGACACCACTTTCTCGCCAAGTTGCACGTGGCAAGCTTGAGGCTTTAAGCGCAGGTGCTGCCATTGTTCGTAAAGAGCTAGAAGCTTAATCAAACGTAGTCTCGTGCGAAGCAGGGGCAAATTATTGCAAGATGATTTGTTCTACTTAAAGCACGAGCACGTGATATGTACATTTGAGATGAAAGAGATGATTGAAGCAACAGACTTTAGAAATGCAATGTCTTTACTCACCACAGCAGTGAATGTTATTACGACTGCGAGTAAAGCAGGTATGCATGGATTTACTGCATCTGCCGTATGTAGCGTGACGGATACACCGCCAACGTTATTGGTCTGTATGAATCAATCCTCCCGTTCACATGCCCATTTTGTTGAAAATAAAGTCTTGGCTGTAAACGTACTAAGTACTCAGCATGAACAGCTTTCAAATGCTTTTGCTTCAAGTAAATTCAGTTCTGAAGAGCGTTTCAACTTAGGTGAGTGGAGTGCGTTGGAAACTGGTTCACCTATTTTGCAAGATGCCTTGGTCAGTTTTGACTGTGAAATTCAGGACATTCAGCAAGTGGGTACACACAGTATTTTCATGTGTCGTGTGCTTCAAGTTCAACAAAGCGATCAAGAAGAAAGCCTGGTGTATTTTAACCGTGCTTATCATCAAGTGGGTCAGTTGGAACACGCTTAATTCAACGCCTTAATCCTTTCATTTTTTAAAGTTAGTCTATTGTGGAACTTATAACCTTTTTAGTCATCGGTGCTTTTGCTGGTTTTGCAGCAGGGCTGTTTGGTGTCGGGTAAGCGTCCGCTGAACCCCATACCTATTTTTTAATTTTGGTCGGATTTCCAGCGGTGTGGCAGTAATTCTTCTATTTGGGTGACTTTATGCGTCGGCAGCCTTTTCAGCACATCACTTAAATAGGCATACGGATCCAGTCCATTCAGCTTTGCTGACTGGATTAAAGTCATGATATTGGCAGCTCGTTGGCCGCTGCGCAGCGAGCCAGCAAACAGCCAGTTCTTACGTCCCAACGCCCAGGGGCGCATCTGATTTTCAATCCCTTGCGCAGCAATGCTGCTCATATCTATAGGCAAATTGCCATCATTCAGATAGCGGCAGAGTGCCTGCCAACGTTTTAGGCTGTAATTGATCGCCTTGGCAGTTGGAGAACTCGATGGCACCGCCAGATAATGTTGGCTGAGCCATTCATACAGTTGTTGCATCACCGTTTGGCTATGCTGTTGCCGGTATTCGCGGCGATGTTCTGCTGTACCATCGGTCTTTTTCCTGAGTTCTGCTTCTATGGCATACAGTTTCTGAATCAGCACTAATGCCTGTTCAGCGATCTGACTTTTCCCGGTCACATGCAGTTCATGAAATTTACGACGTGCATGTGCCATGCAGCCCACCTCAATGACCTGGCCTGATTTAAAGCGTGCTTTATAACCACTGTAATCATCACAGACCAGATGACCCTGCCAGCCATTCAGGAACTCTTCAGCATGCTGACCTGAACGGCTATCCTGAAAGTCATAGATCACCGCTTGAACTGGATTGTACTGTGTAGTGGCATAGGCCCAGACATAACCTTTCTTCGGTTTTTTCTCATCATCACCCATCCGCATGATGGTGACCGGCGTTTCATCGGCATGGATCACCCGCTGTTGCAGCACCACCTGTTTTAAGGCATTGGCCAGAGGTTCCAGTTCCACACCGCAGCAACCAATCCAGTCAGATAAAGTAGATCTGGACAGATCAATGCCCGCCCGCTGATAGATCAGGCGCTGACGGTACAGCGGCAAATGATCGGCATACTTCGATACCAGCACATGGCTGAGCAATTCAGGTGAAGCAATGCCTTTATCAATCACATAGGCAGGCATCGCTTGCTGAGTCAGAGTGTCGCACTGATCACAGACCCATTTGCCACGGACATGCTGTTCCTTGTAGAACTGTGCCGGTCTGAAATGCAGTTTTTCACTGATATCTTCGCCGATACGACGTAACTGGCAGCCACAACTGCATTGGGTTGATGCAGGTTCATGCTCAATACGGATGGTGTGTAGATGATCTGGCAGCAGTCGACGTTTAGGTTTGTTGACTGTGGCTTTCTGTGTCGCTGCATCAGTTTTATCTGCATTCAGCCGCTCCAGTTCCAGATCAACGGCTGCGATATCCTCTTCGACTGCTTCGTCCCACAGATGGATTTGTTTTGCTGTTAGGTGTTCATTCTTTTGGGCGAATTTGTGCTTTTTAAACAGAGCCAGTTCATGCTCGTATTTTTGAGTGAGAATAGAGAGATGTTGGTTGCATGCTTCCAGATGTTGAACTTTGCCATCTAATTGTTGATTGGTGACTTCCAGATGTTGAACTTTGGCATCTAATTGCTGATTTGATTGTGCCAAAGACTGATGCTGCATCGCCAATTGCCGGGTAAATTCCAGCAGTTGCTCATGGGTCAGTTGGTTTAAATCAGGCAGCGTTTTCATGACCGCAGTATGCCTGAGGTCATGAAGAGAATGAAATAGAACGTTTGGAGAATAGCAGAATGTACGAGCCTGGTTTAGAGCATCGTCACCACCTGCTGTCGTCCAATTCTCTGCCAGGGTAAACCCTGGATCAGTGCCTGCAACTGCTCTGGGCTGAGGGCTACGGTTTCACCCTGGTGAATCTGAGCCCAGTGAAATTTACCCTGTTCCAGCCGCCGGGCACACAGCCAGATGCCCAATCCATCATGCACCAGCACTTTCATGCGATGGCCACGCTTATTACAGAACAGGTAGGCGCAATGCGGTTTGATCGAGCCAAAGGCTCTCAGCACCTGAGCCATGGCAGTATCCATACCCGCACGCATGTCCATCGGCTGGGTAGAGAGCCAGATTTCATCGATATGGATCATGTTGCAAGTGCCTTGAGTAATTCTGCTAAAGCAGATATTTCTGATACTTGCCATTTCAAGCCAATTTCTGCTTTTGAGTGGGGTAAAGTAATTTGAACCGTTAACATGTCAGTAGGAGTAGGATCTAATGGTGCAGAGCAAGATAAGGCAATAAATGCAGGTTTATTCGGTAGTGGTGAGCGATCATTCCCTGGCTTACCATCAATTAAGCGAATCCATTTGGATACAAGATTTGTATTCAATCCATGTTGCAAAGCGACCGAAGCAATTGAAACGTTCGGTGCTTTAAGGCAAAGGATTTCTTTCTTTGCTTCGAGAGGTTCATGTTCATCAGGGTTGTTACGTCGTAAAGGCTGTACGGCCTTATTTGTCTCGGAGAGTGGTGGCAGTCCAAACAACAAACCCCATGACCATAACTTATGGGGCTTGTTGGCTATTTTGCTGCGTATTGTGTGGCTTTTTGTGATTAAGCCTTACATCGCTTCACGTTGTGCTTCATCTTCCAAATAGTTTTCTAAAGAATCATCTAGCGCATATAACCATGGCGTGTGATGTGGCTTAGCCATTTTTCCAGTCATTACTGAGCGATAGACTTTATCTCTAAAGCCCATAATGTTTTCTTTTTTATGCTTTTTCCATTGCATGAAAATATCATGCACTGCATCAATATTGAATGATGGATAGTCCGTCTGCGCAATCAGGCGTTTGATGTAGTCACCTTGGAAGCGGGCAGATTGTTCATCGTTCAATAGGCGCTGCTCTTTTTGATGTAAGGTCTGCGTATGGCTCTGCATTTCTGCCGTGCTTGGTAAAGCAATTTTGCCCAAAATCACATCACGGACAAACCATGCTTGCGCATCGAACATATTGAAGGTGTACCATTGATCTTGCATGCCCAAGTAGAACAAGCGAGGATTCTTTTCCCACACCACACCCTGATATAAACCCTGCGGATAAAGGCAGTTATGTGTTCTGAGGCGTAGGTTATCTTCAATAAATGGGAAGTGGTGCAAATAGCCTGTGCATAAAATAATGGCATCAATTTTGGCAGATGTTCCATCACTAAAATAAGCAGTATTTTCATCTACACGCAGTAATTGTGGCTTTTCAGACCAGTTTTTAGGCCATTTAAAGCCCATGGCTTTACTACGATAGCAACTGTAAATTTGCTTAGCACCGTATTTATAACATTGCGAACCAATGTCTTCGGCAGAGTAGCTGCTGCCAACCAATAACACAGACTTGCCTTTAAATTCCAGCGCATCACGGAAGTCGTGTGCGTGTAAAATGCGACCATGGAATTGATCAAAGCCTTCATAAACAGGAACGCGTGGGGTAGAGAAGTGTCCAGATGCAACGACAACATAATCAAATTGTTCTGAATAATGCTGTTGTTGTGTATAATCTTCGACATCTACCGTGAATTTTTGCGTTGTTTCATCATAGGCAATATGCTGAACGGCACTATTGAAACGAACTAAATCTTTGACCTGTGCTTTTTCTGCACGGCCTTTGATGTAATCCCACAGTACTGCACGTGGTGGATATGAAGCGATTGGTTTTTTGAAATGTTCATCAAAAGTATAATCGGCAAATTCTAGCGCTTCTTTGGGGCCATTTGACCATAAATAGCGGTACATACTGCCGTGGACAGGTTCCCCATGTTCATCTATACCAGTGCGCCAAGTATAGTTCCATAGCCCGCCCCAATCATTTTGTTTTTCGAAACATACAATTTCAGGAACTTGTAGACCTTTGGCCTTTGCTGACTGAAACGCTCTTAATTGGGCCATGCCACTTGGGCCAGCACCAATAATTGCAATTCGATCCATTGCTATCTCCATTAGTTTTGAGTTCTTAATTACCTCTCCAATTTTGAGTGTCACAATTTAGGATTTGAAATATAAGCATTATAAAGATAAGCAAATACAATCCTAAATTGAGCGATTAAAAATCTGTTCAAAATAGGATGTGAATTAAAAAAAAGAAAAAATAATAAAATGTGCTAAAGACAGTAAAAATTACCTAAGCAATTCATCTTTATAAAAAACACATTTTTTAAGAAAGCTGATCTTATCATAATTTCTGATTAATTGTGGCTTTGCTTAGTTATAAAAGTGAATTTAAAGTCATTCCATTAGGGTCTGTTGACATTTTCTGTTCAAAAAAATAGCGAGAAAGTAAAATTTAATCGCCAAACCAAATTTACTTCTCGCTATGCCTCGTACAATGCTGAATGATCAACACTGGTCTAAGTTACTTTC
>NZ_VPAS01000025.1:0-14791 GCF_013419125.1 Acinetobacter sp. YH12102
AGCAGTTCAATCAGAAGTTCGCCAAATGTGCGCGAAACTCAAAGAACCTGCATCGACCATTAACCGAATCTGATCTTGAACTGGATGATATTTTTACCTGGCAGGAACCGCGTAAGGTCACCAAGAATCTGACTCTGACCTATGACAAGTGTATTTATATGCTTGAACCGACAGAGCTGAATCATAAGCTTGCTGGGCAATACATTTCATTTCTGGAGTACCCGGATGGAACTATCGCCATCATGTATGAGGGACGGAAGATCTATTATAGCGTCTTCAATAAACTGGCTGGACTACAGCAAAATGCAGTGGTTGAGAATAAAAGATTAGGTTCGGTTCTGGCCCATATCCAGCAACAGCATGAAGCATTGGAAAAACAGAATAAACGTTCCCGCCTCAAGAAAAGTATGCCGAGTCGTAAAGCTCAGAAAGCTGTTATTGAACAAAGAAATTTAAATCCTGTGCTTGACTCTTGTGGTTAAAAACAGGACATTTTAAATGGTTTATCGCATAGACATTTTAATTGGTGAATAACAACACTTGTATATTAATATCAATAACTTAAAAATTTCACACTGATCACAAAATGCCCAAAAATCCGATTTTGAAACAAGTCGGCTTAAAAATGATCAATTTTGGCATTTTCCGAATGTTATCAACTCTTCCAGGGTAAAAACTATCCCCAATTTCTGTGGATGAAATTTAGGCTATTTTGTAGGCCTAGGCTTACGTGAATCTCGGCCCTTTGCTGCTATGCGGCATACTGGAATTTTCATATTATTGAATGGTCAGGAACAGGAAGTTCCATATAATAAAAAATAAGCACCAGGATGGCGCTATATAAGACATGCAAGAGCACAAAGACCTAATGTTCCAATAAAAAACCCCGGCAGGATGCCGGGGTTTTTTATTTGTATAAGCTATTTAAATAATAGCTTGTTCTTTTAAATGAGATAGTGCAGCAAGAATATATGATGAGTTGAAGGTTACATCGGTATAGGTTGATGGAGATCGACTTCCAGTTTCCTTAAAAATCTTATAAAAATTATCAACTTCATCAGTGCTTAAAGGGCGAATATTATCTTTGTTATTGTGAACAAATAATTTTCCGTCCTCACTAAACATAATAAATTTAGATTTTCTAGATTCAGTTTCTAAATTAACTGGTGTAGAAAAAAATTTAACGAGAGTTTCATATAGATTAATATTCATGTAACTTAACCCTTTGTTTTCATGTATATATTTTTTCGATAAGCTCTCAATACTCATAGAAATAGCTTCTCTGGCTAAAAATGATTTCGTTCTTTGACTCTTTTCAGCCAGTTGATCTAACTGTTTTTCTAATTCTACAGGTAATCGAAGCATCAACATTATAAACAACCCAATCTAAATGTATATCAATTAGAGTATATCATTAAGATGGTAGTTTCAAATTTTTTGAACCGCTCTTTCTCTGATTTCAGGGGTATATTTTAATTTTGTCATCGGGATAGTCTCTCAGAATATTGACTCTCCGACAAACCCGGTACGGTTCAGACTGTGATCCACCACTGACTTGCATCAAGGCAAGGGTTTTACCTTGGGTAGCACGGATTGCTCCTCCTGCAAGTGGAATCCAGTCTATTTGTGATTTAAAAATGGAACTCATAGAACCATGACGTTCAGGTGAACACCAGACCATACCTTCAGACCATGCAAGAAGCTCATGCAGTTCTTTTACTTTTGGATGCTCAGTATCCGCATCTTCTGGCAAAGGAAGGCCCCACAAGTGATAGATACAGATAAAGCACACATATGGAGGTGCTTTGTCACGGTTAAAATGGGAAAGAAAATGTCCACCAGATCTTGAGCACAGGCAGGTTAAGTATAAAAATAACGTGATCGAATGTAATCATGGCAAGCTAAAGCGGATCATTAGGGCCACTTTAGGATTCAAATCGATGAAGACGGCTATGTCACATGCATCTATTCAGATGGCATTAAACACCGATGATGTACAGACGAAGTAGTAGCAGCCGATCCTACTAAAAGAATAGCAAACGATAAAAACAGCGATAAGCATGTTTTTAACCACTGCATAAAAATAGACCAAAAATTAAGCTTTTTTAGTTTTACAGATTCGAAAATAAATAGTAATAATTCATGAATAGTAGCCGAAGCTACCATTCATGAATCCAAATCATACTATTTTAAAAAACTAATTCGATGCCTGCACCATATTTCCATCCCTTTTCAGACTCTGTTGCCTCTTGCATAGAAGTGGCTTTCTGTCCTTTTTCATATTGGTAAGCAACATCAATGAAAGGTTTAATTCGCTTAGTAATCTCATATCGGGTTTTGATACCAGTTTTTAGTTCTGATAAACCTGATTTTGCAGCATAGTTAGAATCATCGCTAAATATTACATCTGCTTCGATATAAGGTTGAGTAATAAGTTTCTGAGTTAAAAGCAAATCACGTTCTAATTCAAAACTTGCTCCCCAAAAATTATTCTCACCGCCATAAAGATATGCTTGTGTTTCAAAGAAATAAGGAGCTAGACCTAATATACCAATAACCCCATCCACTCGATCGCTGCTGCTGTTATTTTTATCTTCACTATATCTTACCCCAGCTTGTACATCCCAAAATGGGGCTACGTTACGGCTATAAAGTGCTGATACAGCATATTTTGGATCATTACTTTCTGACTTTTCCGAATTGGCTTCAATAAATAGACGATTTTCATCTGTACCAATCAAAGTTTCAAACTTTGTTCCTAACCCACCTTTACCGTCTTCATCAACCATCCATTCATTTTCGAGTTTTGTAGTTTGATAAACTTGACCACCATGTTCTTTAAGATGATTATTATGGGAGGAATCAGCTGGTTCCAAATTCTTCCGCATAATTTGAATACTTTTGTTTCCCTTGTTAATATTTCTTTTTGAAAAATACTTTGGATAAACATTTTGCGGGGAATAGCTTAACCCACCAGATTCCTGCAATAGTACCTTCATACTTTCTGGCATATTGCTATCTTCTACTGGTTGAGTGTTCTTTGCAAAGGTCAGATTTGATAATCCAAATAGCGCAATCATCAAAGTTGTTTTTGAAAACAAATTATTAGTGATGTGCATGTGGATTTACTCCCTTCTCATTTACTTGGGACTGAGGAACAGTCTTTGTAGAATTACCATCTTCCACTTGAGCTACAATGAGTTTATTCATCATTCCTGCACTCATATGGTAAAGCAGGTGACAATGAATAGCCCACTCACCTAACTCATCAGCTGTGAGTAGAGTGGTTATCGTTTTCCCAGGTGGAACAATTACCGTATGTTTGTTTGGCATATTGCTTGGATCCTGACCATTCTCAAGCTGCATAAACATGCCATGTAAGTGCATTGGGTGAGCCATCATACTGTCATTGACAAATTTTAAGCGAATACGTTCACCATACTTCACCACTAGTGGGTCGGCTTCATTAAATTTTTTACCATTTATTGTCCAAATATAACGCTCCATGTTTCCACCAAGACGGATCTCTATTTCACGTTCAGCTGCACGAGTGTCTTTTTGAGGATCTAACGATTGCAAATCACTATATTGCAATGCTTTATTACCTTCAGGTGTTGAAGCATTTGCCCATCCAAATACGGTATTATCATTCTTGTCTGAAGCCGCCTTAACAGTAGCGCTATTCATCGGCATATCATGATCCATACCTTTCATAGAAGACATATCATGATCCATACCTTTCATAGAAGACATATCATGATCCATACCTTTCATAGAAGACATATCGTGATTCATGCCTTTCATAGAAGACATATCATGATTCATATCTTTCATTGAAGACATATCATGATCCATACCTTTCATAGAAGACATATCGTGATTCATGCCTTTCATAGAAGACATATCATGATTCATTCCCATATCTTCCATAGTCAATAAAGAACGAGGACGAGGCTTAGGCATCTCAATTTGTTTTACAGGTGAGGTATTTTCATCATGTAAGGTTCCAACCGAAAATCCAGTACGATCAATAGATTCAGCTTCGATTTGATAATGGGCTTGTTTCGGTTCAACAATGACATCATAAGTTTCAGCAGTACCTATACGGAACTCATCTACAGGAACAGGTTTTACAGGTTGACCATCGGCACTTACCACTGTCATTTTTAAATTTGGAATTCGTACATCAAAAAATGACATTGCAGAAGCATTAATAAATCGAAGGCGAACTTTTTCTCCAGCTTTAAAATTACCGGTCCAGTTTTGCTGAGGTGTTTTGCCATTCATTAAAAATGTATAGCCTGTGACATCAGACATATCTGTTTTCAACATCCGCATCTGATTCCACATAGAGCGGTCTTGCCAAGTTGCCTTTAATCCATCACGTTTAACTTGTTTCATGACATCAAATACCGTTTCTCGACGGTTCTGATAGTAATCTGCTTCTTTTTTAAGATTCTTTGTGATTTGATCACTTGTTGAATTATGAAAATCAGAAAGCAAAACCACATAATCTCTATCAGTTTTTTCAGATGATGTTAAGGGGGTTTTATTTTTCGGATAAATAACTAAAGCACCATATAGGCCGTCTTGCTCTTGCCCTTTACTATGGGAGTGATACCAATAAGTACCATTTTGACGAACCTTGAATTTATATTCATACGTTTTATTAGGGGCGATGCCTTCGAACTGGTTGAACCCTGGTACACCATCCATGATTCCGGGTAATATCAATCCATGCCAATGAATTGAAGAGTCCTGATTTTTTAGCTTATTATGAACACGAATAACGGCATCATCTCCCTCTTCAAATTCAAGAAGAGGGGCAACGAATTTACCATTAACGGTAATTCTCTTTAGCGGTTTTCCTGTAATATTTACAGTCTGTTCCGCGATCGTTAAATCATATTCTTTAACTGCCGCCATTACCCAAGTTGATGAAAATAAACCAACTCCAATTAAGAGTACATGACTTAACTTATTTGACATTCTATCTCACCGTTAAAAAGACCAGATTAGAGTATTAAGGCAATCCTTATCGTTAGCTCCAATACTCCTTTCCTGCTTTTATAAAATTATTTATTTGATGTATTGGACATATTCATTTTTGAATGATCCATTTTCGAATGGTCCATATTCATCATGGAATGATCCATTTTCGACATATCAGAGGAATTTGCCGCTTGCTGTTGGCTAGGTTCTTGCTGAACCTTATTATCCTTGTTCATCTTACAAGGTTTAGAACACGGCTCTTGTGCTTTTTTTGCAGTTGTCACAGCATTAGATTTCGAATTTGATAGATCTTTTGCATCATTTGCCCAAGATTGAGTACCAGCAATTAAAGTTCCAGCACACATTAAAATTGTTAGACTACGACGCACTACAGTTTTCATAAGTTTCTCTAAAAGTTAATTTCTTGCTACTACAATAAAGTGAAGCACTGAACATCTGAGTGACTTGAAAATGACATTTTTGTAATCTATTTCAATCTCGGGTTTTATAAAGTTATTATAGGTTTAATGAATGACTTAGGATTCTGAGATGAGAATATTATTGGTTGAAGATGAACAAAAAACTGGTGACTATCTCAAGCAAGGTTTATCCGAAGCTGGCTATATTACCGACTGGGTTACAGATGGGTTAACGGGTAAACATCAAGCTCTTTCTGAAGAGTATGACTTAATTATTTTAGACGTGATGTTACCTGGACTAAATGGTTGGAATATTATCAATGATATTCGTAGCAGCGGTAAAACAATGCCCATTCTATTTTTAACAGCCAGAGATCAGATAGAAGATCGAGTAAAAGGTCTAGAGTTAGGCGCTGATGATTATTTAATAAAGCCTTTTGCTTTTGCAGAGCTTCTTGCTCGAATCAAAACTCTCCTTAGACGAGGGCAGCAAAGAGAAGATAGTAATATTATTAAGATTGCTGATTTAGAACTTGATTTGAGAAAACGTCGGGTAACGCGAGCGGGTCAACGCATTGATCTGACGGCAAAAGAATTCGCGCTTATGGAACTTTTTATGCGTAGACGAGGTGAAATTTTACCAAGAGCGCTGATTGCTTCTCAAATTTGGGATATGAATTTTGATAGTGATACGAATGTCGTTGAAGTCGCTATTAAACGATTAAGAAGTAAAGTTGACAGTAACTTTACTCCCAAATTAATTCAGAATATTCGAGGAATGGGGTATGTACTAGAGGTAGAGGATGAATAATAATTTATTCAGAGCGATCAGTTTCCGGATCGGTATCATTTTCTCATTATCTACTATTTTCATTCTAATTATTATGGGTTTGTTCATAAATAAATTAGTAATGCATCATTTTGAAACTCAAGACCGTACCCAATTAGAAGGTAAAATCCAGCTTATTCAGAATCTTCTCCAACAGCATCCTAAAAATTCTCCAGAACTTAATTTCTATTTAAGAGATGCGTTAGTTGGACACCATGATCTTATGGTCCAAATAGAACGACCGACAGGTCAAGTTTTATTTAGTTCTGCATCCTCAATCATTAATACTCAAAATTTAATCAAGTCAGCAAATAATTCATGGATTAAATGGCAAGTTCAAAATAAGACCTATCGTGGCATGATCTACACTACAGGTATAAATAGAAATTCTGAAATACAATCTGTACGAATTATTGTTGGGATCGATACATCAGAACATCTACATTTTCTAAAAGATTTTAAGCGTCAACTTTTGTATATTGGTTTGGCTGGTACAATTTGTTTAATGTTTTTAGGTTGGTTTGCAACCTGGAGAGGTTTAAGACCCGTGCAAAAAATGGCTAAGGTCGCAGAAGGAATTTCTGCTCAACATCTTTCAGAACGTTTAGAAGTTGAGCATACACCAACCGAACTAAAATCATTGGCAATCGCCTTCAATGCTATGCTGGACAGACTAGAGTCAGCTTTAGAAAAACTTTCCGATTTTTCATCTGATTTAGCACATGAAATTAGAACACCGATTAATAATTTAATGACCCAAACTCAAGTATGTCTCGCCCGTAACCGAGATATTGGTACTTATCAAGAAATACTATTTTCTAATTTAGAAGAATTTGAACGTTTGGCTCGAATGGTGTCCGATATGCTTTTCTTGGCAAAAGCAGAACATGGCTTAAATTTACAGAACTTACAGAATATTGACCTCGTTAAAGAAGTTACCGCTTTATTTGATTTCTATGACGCTCTCGCTGCCGAAAAAAATATGACACTTCAACAAACAGGATCTGGCAATGTAAAAGGTGATCCTGCTATGTTACGTCGCGCACTCAGCAATCTATTGTCTAATGCAGTTAAATATGGAAACAAGAATTCTACAATACGGATAAAACTTCAACAGAATTTAGATAACACAATATTTTCAATTGAAAATGAAGGCCCTGAAATCTCTCCTGAACAACTATCCAGATTATTTGATCGTTTTTATCGAACAGATGCGTCTAGGCAAAGAACAGAAGAAGGAACCGGCTTAGGGCTTGCCATAACAAAATCTATTCTTGATATGCTTGGGGCGACCATCCAGGCTGAATCCCTCAATGGTCGAATCATTTTTACCATTGTTTTTCAAAGTGAATCCATGCAAGGGGAATCGTTTTAACTCATTTTTTGAACATCCTCCATTTACCCGAGTTGACCTTACATAAAGCTCAAACTGAGAGCCAGAGCTACGCCAGCACCTATCATGGCAATTGTGTAGCCAATTATGATGGCTCGGCCAAACTGTGCCCCCCCTGTCATCCATGCAATTGTCGCTTTGCTTAACATGTTGCTCAGTGTGGCCAGCCCTAGCGCGACAGCAGCCACATTTGTTGTTAAGCCTTCAGTACTATGCAGGCGGGCAAGTGAGACTAAAATAGCATCTACGTCTGCTAGCCCGGAAATAGTCGATAGTACGAAGATGCCGCTGGTGCCCAACCATTGTTTTGCTGCCGGAACCAAGACTGCCATGACAGAAAGGAAAGCAGCGAAGCTGAATGCTGTCCCAAGATCAAAAGGAGCCATTGCTTCTATTGTTCGATCGTTGTTTTCAGCGCTGGTAATTTGGCGTTGTCTCCACAGTGCCATACCCAGCAAAAGGATTCCCGCAATCATCATTGCACCACCAAAAGTGCTTAGAAGTGCGGGTTCAATGACGCCTATCAGTACAGCCATACGAAAAAACATGATGCCACAGGCAGCCAATGTTCCAGAAATAGCAGCACTGACCATGACGGGGTGCTGGCGTGTATAGCGTGCCAGTGCGACAGTTGCAGCTGTAGAAGATGCCAAACCACCCAATAGACCTGTCCAGAGTATGCCTCTTTCTGAACCGGTGAGCCGCATGGCAAAATGACCTGCCAGAGAGAGTCCGGCAATCAGGATCACTGCCCACCATAACTGGTAAGGATTTAATGCAGCAAAAGGTCCCATACCCGTATTGGGTAAGTAAGGTAATATAACGACAGAAAGTACCAGTAACTGTAGAGATGCGGTTAATTCACGATGTTCGATCAAGCGTAACCAACCATGTAAGGTTGGCTTGAGATCCAAAAATACAGCCACGATGACAGCCGCTGTTAATGCTAAAGTAACATTACCATGGGATGCATATGCACCTAGAACTAATGTCAACAGCATCGCGATCGTCGTGGTAGCGCTTAAATTACCGGAAATTTTTGCGGTACGCGCGTAGGATACCGTAAGTAAAAGGGAAAGCCCTAATACGGCTGCGACTAGTGGCCAAGGCCCAAAGTTTGGCTGTAGATGACCCAGCACTCCTCCGAGTAATCCTGTCAATGTGAAGGTACGTAGGCCTGCTACTCGGCTGCCTTCTGGCAGTTCACGATCATTCCATCCTCGTTCTAAACCAATGAGCAGGCCGATGGCAAGTGCTGCAACTAGGCCTGATACATCTGGTGGAAGAAAAGGACTCTCTATCATAGCTTTTTATGTCGCAGGCGAAGGGCATTCGTGATCACTGAAGCGGAGCTAAAACTCATGGCCAAGGCCGCAATCATGGGTGACAACAACCAACCTGTAAATGGGTAGAGTACGCCAGCTGCTATTGGGATACCCAAGGCATTGTAAAGGAAAGCAAACATGAGGTTCTGTTTCATGTTGCTGACAGTAGCTTCCGAGAGTGAACGGGCAACCGAGATACCGCGTAAATCTCCCTTGACCAGGGTAACTTGAGCACTATTCATTGCGACATCAGTCCCGGTACCCATAGCGATACCGACATCAGCCTTGGCTAGTGCAGGTGCATCATTGATTCCATCGCCGGCCATTGCCACGATGCGACCTTGCTTCTGCAATTTGCTGACAAGTTCGAGTTTATCTGCGGGTTTGACTTCACCATGTATCTCATCGATTCCCAGACGTGCTCCGACTGAACGGGCAGTGGTGAGACCATCTCCTGTTGCCATTACGATACGTAGTCCAGCTTCCTTCAGGGTGGTAAGAGCTTCAGGAGTACTTTTTTTGATGGGATCAGATACTGCAAGCAGGCCGGCCAATTCACCATTGATGGCTAGATGCATGACACTTGCCCCTTCCGAACGCAGCTCTTCGGCTTGCGGAATCAGAGATTGTACGGAGATACCCAATTGTTCCATCAGTGCCGTGTTGCCCAAAGCTAACTGACGATCGCCCACTTGACCTCGAACACCGATCCCAGAGCCTGATTCAAAATTGTCTGGTGTTTCAAGAGACAGGCCACGTTCGTGTGCTGCATTTACAATCGCATCAGCTAGCGGATGTTCACTGCCTTGATCCAGGCTAGCGGCCAGACGTAATACTTCAGATTCCTCGAACCCTGCTGCAGCTACTACACGGTCGAATGCAGGGCGTCCTTCAGTCAACGTACCTGTTTTATCGATGATTAGTGTGTCAATCTTGCGCAGATTCTCAATGGCCGCCGCATCACGGAATAGCACACCATGGGTGGCACCTTGACCCGTCGCAACCATGATAGACATTGGGGTTGCCAAGCCCAGTGCGCAAGGACAGGCAATAATCAGTACTGCCACAGCATTGATTAATGCATAAACCCAGCTCGACTCTTCTGGGCCGAACAGTCCCCATCCAAAGAAGGTAAGTAAGGCAATAGCCACTACAGCCATTACGAACCAACCTGCTACCTGATCAGCCATACGTTGCATGGGTGCTCTCGAGCGTTGAGCTTGCGCCACCATCTGTACGATCTGAGCCAACATGGTGCTTGAACCAATTTTCTCTGAACGCATGATCAATGAACCATTGGTATTCAGGGTAGCTCCAATGACTTTGTCGCCGACGCGTTTAGTGATTGGTAAAGGTTCGCCTGTCAGCATTGATTCATCTACTGAACTGCTTCCTTCAGTGACTACACCATCCACAGGAACTTTTTCACCTGGGCGAATTCTGAGTAAATCTCCTACATGGACATGAGTCAGAGGAACATCTTCCTCAGTTCCATCGGGCAGGATTCGGCGAGCTGTTTTAGGAGCAAGTCCGAGGAGTGACTTAATTGCAGCAGAAGTTTGCGAACGTGCTTTTAATTCCAGTATTTGCCCCAGTAGGGTCAAAGAAATGATGACCGCTGAAGCTTCAAAGTAAACAGCGACACGACCCATGGAGATAAATGAGTCTGGAAAGATTTGTGGTGCAATGGTCGCAACCACACTGTAAATAAAAGCAGCCCCTGTACCTAGACCGATCAGGGTCCACATGTTTGGGCTGCGATTCACAACCGATTGCCAACCACGGGAAAAAAATGGCCAACCTGCCCACAGTACAATCGGGAGTGACAACACTAATTCAATCCAGCTCTGAACTGCCATGTCGAACAGGTTCAGTTGATGGCCAAACATTGCCAAAAAAGTCACGACTATGGTGAGTGGCAGTGTCCACCAGAAGCGTCGACGGAAATCACGTAACTCAGGATTCTCATCTTCCTCTAACTCGGGAATGAGTGGTTCCAGTGTCATTCCGCATTTAGGACAGTTTCCAGGATGATCCTGTCTAATTTCTGGATGCATTGGGCAAGTATAGATGGTCGTGCCTGTTGTGCTTGCATCATTAACGGATTGAGTAGTCTGATGATGCTGTGTATGTGCATCGGCAGTCGTCGTTGCGGGTTTAGCGATATATTGCACCGGGCTGCTATGAAACTTTGATTGACATTTATCACTGCAAAAAAAGTAAGTTTTCCCCTTAAATTCCTCATGGTATTTCGATTCTTCAGTGACGGTCATACCACAGACTGGGTCTTTCAGTACGTCTGTTGTAGCCTGTGCCATATGGTCCTGGTTATGATTTTTTTGATCTGACATAAATAATTCTCTTATGGAAAAGTGGTTTTATGGCCGAATTTTGGAATAAATCTCGGAGTCTGTTGAGCATAGCTGTCATAGACAGCGCCAAACTGTTTACTCATTTCAGCCTCTTCCTTAATTGCCAAGCGGCTGTACATTAAGAGTAGGATTGGAAACATAATCAGTGTCAGTAAAGTTGGCCATTGCAATAAAAAACCCAGCAAGATCATCACAAAAGCCACGTATTGTGGGTGACGTATACGTGCATAAGGGCCTGTGATCGCTAAAGAATGCTGACGTTGCGCGTTGTACAGCACGTGCCATGACGTTGATAACAGGTAAAATCCATAGCCCAAGAAAACGTAACTGGCGATATGCAAAATGCCAAAATGTGGATCACCTTTTTCACCTAATAGCGTTGACCACAAGTGACCTGCATTATGAGAAAGTAAGTCAAGTTGAGGGAAGCGAGTTTGAAGCCAACCAGATAACAGGTAAATGGTTAAAGGAAAACCATACATTTCGACAAATAGAGCAATGATAAAAGCCGAAAAGGCCCCAAATGTACGCCAATCGCGCGCAGTGGAAGGTCTAAAAAAACTGAAAGCGAACATGATAAAAACTGCTGAGTTAATGATAACCAGCGTCCATAAACCATAAGCCGATTCCGCATGATTCATGATGGATCTCCTGATAAGAGCTATTTTTTGTTATCAGATATATCGGATTTTTTTTGCTGCGAGTGGTTATGCCCATGACCACCATGCATAAAAATATGCATCAGTGGACACGCTAAAAGGAATAAATAAGGCAAAGCACCGATAACGTGGGCTAAATGTTCCGTTAATAGAAAATAAGCTGCGATACCACCCAGCACGATTAGACCAATGGCATAACGTGTAGACCAGAAGTTAGGTACTGAATTATTTTCTTGGTGTTGGTGATTCATGGTGCTTTCCCCTAATTCATGGGTAACTATTTAGTTGCTGACGGAGGCATACAGTCCATCATCATCTGCATCATGGATTGCATCATGTCCATACGTTTTTCCATCATCTGCTGACGGTCAGCCATATTTGCATTCATGCTTTGGCTGCCCATCTGTTTCATCATACTCATACCTCCTTGCATGAGTTTCATGTGCTCAGCCATAAGTTTCTGACGTTCTTGTGGGGTTTTTGCAGCCATCATCTTCTCATGCATGGCTTGCATCGCCTTCATGTGTTGATCCATTGCAGCCATTTTATCTGTAGCAGTGGTGCTGGTAACTGTTTGCTTAATTGTTACTGCAGATGGTGCTGTTTTTTCAGGGTGGTGATCTTTGTGTTCATCGGATTGCTGTGCAAATGTATTCAATGACGCGGCTGCGATACATAAGCCCAAAAAAATGTTTTTGAATTTCATCATAATTTTTTCCTTTAAATAATTTGGAAGTAAAAGCTATGTTTTAGTACTGAACAGAGTCTAGGAATTTGACTACTAAACTGATGAAATTTTTGGTTATTCTCTGTCTCTCTTAAAAATTTTAGCACTATTAATTAATTATTTTTAAAAATGACAAAAATGTAATTTTGAGATCTTCTCGAAATATATAGTCTATGCTGAGATGACAAAAATTTTATTTAATATTAATCTTTTAAAACTATTAAAGTTGTTATGATTTTATGTGCTTAAAAAAATAAAAATGAAATGATTAGATGACTCCAAGGCTAGTTAGAGACACATTCTTAATGTAATTTACACTGTTATTCCTTTAAAGAAAAAATACAGTTGATCAAAATAGTTTTTTATAGAAAAAAGGGTGGATAATTTAATTATTAAACTTATTGGTATATTTATTAGATAGAAGGTAAAGAAGATTATTTTTAATATTAGGGTTTATAATCCAAATTTCAGAGTAAGGAATCTACTACTTATATAATAGAGATTCCATCTCCAAAACAGTACTACTGTATGAATGAGTTGTATTCAATGCAGGGAAGAATGTAGATCCTTAATACTAACGGAAAATTATTTTACTGAATTTTCATGTAAAGACTCATTTAATTGATCAATCACTGTCGTCCATTCACCATCAGAGTGTAGTTTTTCTTCTAAAAAATGACGTTGAGCATCAGTCCAAAAAATTGCTTGTGTTAAAAAAACATCTCCAGCTAGCTGATGGCTCTCTATGAATTTTGCAATTGCTTCTTCAGTAGAAGCTAAACCAAGCTGTTCAAATAATTTGGTCATTCTTGGACGTGTTTGAGTCATGTGCTTAGCCCACAAATTTATATTAGATCAAATTAAACATAACATGTTTATATTTAAACTAAAATATAAAAAATTAAATAGCTACTATTTTCTTAGACAAAATGATTACTACATTTCATAAATCAACCACCTACATAATTTGTTTGTTAAATGATCATTATTTTTCAATAAGATTATTTTAATAGTTAAAGATTTTAAATTTTAAAAATGACAAAAATGTAATTTTGAAGTCATCGCTCTGTTTCTGTCTCTCACTAATAATTGAAATATAAGAGGAGATGATGTGGTCTCATTAAATATAGATTTTATAAAGTCATCTCTAATGAACTAACGAATCAAGAGGAAACGTAAATGAAATTATTTCAAAATAAAATGACTGCTCTACGTAATGTTGTAGTAGCTGCAACGATGATTGTGGCTACTACAACTACGTTCGCTCATGTGAGTTTAGTGAGTGCGATTCCTGCGGAAAATGCATCTGTCCTTAGTCAACCAAAGAACTTGACCCTTAACTTTGGTGCAGAGGTTATGTTGATGAATATTAAGTTACTGGATGCTCAGCGAAGAGATGTTCCTTTAAAATATGAAGTTACGCATGACTTAAAGAAATCCTTTGATGTCGCTCTTCCGAAACTGAAAAAAGGTAAATATACCGTTGTCTGGACAACAATGGGGAAAGATGGCCACAACATGAATGGTGAATATAGTTTCACTATCAAATCAACTAAATAAGAATTGATTACCTTTCAACATGTCAGTGAGGTGCTGGCATGTTGTTCTAGAATGGACAAAAATAATGATTTCTGAATATTGGATGTGGGCCACTTGGTTAACTAAGGTTATTTTATATTTAAGTTTAGCTTTTGTCGTTGGTGGAGCCTTTTGCTATTTTTTACTTAGACAATATCTTGAACTAAAAGAATCGATTCTTAAATATATTACAATTGGCGCTGGATTAGGCCTAATTTCCAGTACCTTGGGATTTTTTATTCTGATTGGTAGTTTTGCCAATACTGGTATTACAGGGATGGTGGACCCCACGTATATTAATATATTGGTTAATACTCCGACGGGGTATATATACGTTCTTCGTTCTATTAGTTTTGCTCTTTTACTTCTTCTCATGGTGGTTAAAGTTAACAGGAACAAAGGTCAGTTTTCTATAATTGAAAGTTCAATATTTTGTATTTTACTTATCCCGATTATTTTTAGTTTTTCCCAGCTCGGACATGTCGCTAATTTAACCT
>NZ_VPAS01000026.1:0-13200 GCF_013419125.1 Acinetobacter sp. YH12102
TTTGTGCCATTTTTCTTTATACTGTCACTTAGGCAGGCTGGACACTTGATTTCTAGAGTTATTCGCATTTCTCTATTTTATCAAAATCCAACCTGCTTTTTTTCAGCATACTTTTTGAAACACCACCGAATATTTCTGGTACATCTTTTTAGTGAGATTAGCGGGCGCTCATTGGGAAAATGTCGCAGTTCGGACTTGCTACATCTTGTCTAAAATACAAGTGAAAATACCTAAATTCTGAATATCTAAAAAGTGTAGTAAGTTGCTACACTTTTTTCTTGGGGTCAAAAACTTACTATTATTCACGCCATAATCCCACGAAAAACTATGTCTTTTGCCACCTTCTTACGATGGCATGATTGAAAATTTTAGGCGAAATCACTGGATTAATGAGTTCGTGATTTGGACTGTCATAATCATGCCCAGGTGCAACAGCTACAAAAAATCTGGAATATTGCCAATACCTTGACTGGCATCATAGAGGGAGAATTTGAAGCCAGAGACGATAAAAAATGTACTGGAATATTACGAGTTCTCCAAGCATTTGTTGCGCAAGGAAGAACTTAAAGACTCGCCAAATTATAAGGTGAAGCTATTTGAACGGGATAATGTGTTTAAACATCTGCTGATTAGAACACAGCAGTTGATTGAAAAGTTTTATGTGGAGTTTTAAAAACAGCCCGTGATGTGATCCGGGACAGGATGGGATCATGTTACAGCAGTGAATGATTATCTGGAGGCATCTCAGTTCATGGATTTAACTGAAGGTATCAGCGCTTATGTCAGTTGAAAGACTCCTTCGATTTACAGGAATTTTGCCAGCCATATAGTGTCTAAAAGCAATCGATTGACTTATGCCAACGGAAAAAGAAAGTAAATAGTAACAGCTCAAAGAGGCATGATGCCTCCTTATTTATTTTGTATGCTAAATAGCCTAAGTATGGCAGGCCATTACTCAAATAGAAGAAAAGATTTTAGCAGTGATTCAGTGCAATGACCGGGATTTATCATATAGAACGGAGCAAAAAGGGACTTGTGAAAGCGTACCAGTAATCACTTCTATTTTTTTGAGCTTATTTAACAACATCCTCAATTATTTTTTAAATTAAGTTGCACTCAGGTGGCAAGCTGACCATGCCAGAAATCTTTAGCTATCCGGCCTCACCGCATCTGGCATCTGAACTGGATCGGCGTTCAATCGATTTCGAAAAAATTCAGCAGGCAGCCACTATACTGGCCGAGCGTTATGACCGGGTTCTGCTTGAAGGAGCGGGTGGATTAATGGTGCCGCTGACCCGGGACATGCTGACGATCAATTATATTGCAGCGCATCACTACCCTGTCATTCTGGTGACTTCAGGCCGTCTGGGCAGTATTAATCATACTCTACTGAGTCTGGAGCTACTCAAACAACGTGAAGTCACGCTTTATGCTGTGGCATTTAACCATGCTGATGACCACCAGGATCAAACGATTGCGATGGATACCATTCAATATTTAAAGGAGTATCTGACCCGGTATTTTCCAACAGCCGTATGGCTGGATATCCCTAAGCTTGCATGTCAAGCTTAGACACGCCGTACTTTATTTCAATGCTGAGCCCACCATAGGGTCGACGGGCATTGAAAGAGAGCTGATAGCCATATTGTTTTAACAGGTTAGCAGTTAATGCCAGTCCTAAACCATGGCCATGCTGCTGAGCAGATTTGCGCCAGAAGCGTTGTCCTAAATGTTGAATATCTTCTGCTGTAAGTTGCTGGCCATTATCTTCAATCACCAGGCAACCAGACTGCATGGAAATCCAAATCTGTTCAGCCTGTGCATGCAGCAGTGCATTCTCAAGCAGATTTTTCAGTACGGTATACAGCACAAATTCAGGTAGCTGAATTTCGCCTAGACTTTCCCAGTTCACCTGTATTTTTTTGTTCATTTCTGGATAGCGTGTACCTAAGTCTGCAAGAACTTTCTCAAGTGTGGGGCGAAGCCAGATGGCCTCAGTCATTTCCTGGAGACTGTTTTCTGATTGGGTCAGCAATAAAAGCTGCTCGAGTAATAGTGTATAACGCCGGATACTCTCATTGGCCTGCTGCAAATTGTGCTGAATGGATTCAGGCAGGTTCTGCTGCTGACCGATCAGCTGTGCCAGTTGTACATGGGTTTTAATTGCGGTCAGGGGACTGCGTAATTCATGTGCAGCATAGGCACTAAAGGCTTTCTCCTGTTGCAGACTGTCATTGAGTTTCTGAATCAACTGCGTGGAATTGTTGACAAAAGGCTGTACTTCTTGGGGAATGCTTGCAGGCTTGAGCTGCATTAAAAAATCTGCCGCCTCTGAATAGCTAAGGTTTTTCTGGTTCAGGTATTGACTGAGCTGATCCAAAGACCGGAACTGTCTGCGGATAATAAAGATGATCAGGGCAATACAGATTAGCAGTGAGAAGACCAAGGGAACCAGTACGGACTGTAGAATCTGCTGTAGTAAGGTATCCCTCAAGAACATACGTTCTGCCGCCACCACCTGAATATCACCACGACGCAGGACATAACTGCGCCATTCCGTATCACCCTGCTGCCAGGTGCTGAATCCTTCTGGTCGCTGGCTTAAATTTTGGGGGGCACCGCGTGTTTTGGCAATGACCTGATTATCTAACGAGATGTCAGAGCTAAAAAGAGAGACTTCACAGGCAATTAACTGGTTTGCATCATCATTCTTGGCTAATTTGGATAAGGTTGCATCCCCCAGACTATCCAGCGGTAGCTGCTGAATCAGCCGGGCAACCATTTGCGCAGATGCCGATAGGCGTTGATCCAGCGTGTCTTGTAAACGTTGTTTCAGGTCAATATACAGCCATGAAAATACCGCACTCCACAGCACAATAAACACGGCCAAAAGACTCATGGCCAAACGCCATTTCAAGCTGTGCTTAAACATGACGATGCTCAAACGGTTTGAAAATATAGCCCACACCACGAACGGTCTGAATCAAGTCTGGATGTAGTTTTTGTCTCAGGTGATAAATGTGTACATTCAGGGCATTGCTCTCGATAGCGTCCTGAAAACCATAGAGCTTGTCAATAAGCTGTTCATTTTTCAGGATCTGGTTGGGGTGGCTCATCAGGGTTTCCAGCAGGCTGAATTCACGGCGAGATAAACTCACGGCCTGGTCTTGGTAGGTCACAGTCTGGGTATCCCGATTCAGAACCAGGTCATCAAATTGCAGTGTATTCGAGGCAAAGCCGCGGTGGCGACGGGTGAGGGCATGAATCCGGGCAATCAGTTCCTCCAGCTCAAAGGGTTTGGTCAGGTAGTCATCGGCACCGGCATTCAGGGCCTGAACACACTGATCGGTCCGCAGCCGTGCCGTCAATACCAGTACCGGGAGATCAATCTGGTCACGTCGCCAGCTGTGCAGCAAGTCCAGGCCATCCTGATCCGGCAGGCCTAAATCCAGTAAACACAAATCGACAGCACTATGCCGGATAAAATAATCTGCAGCACGTGCGTGACTGACATGCTCCACTGAAATATTCAGATAGTTCAGAGCAGCACAAATGCTCTGTGCGATATAGGGATCATCCTCAACCAATACAATAAACATAGAACATCCTGATCAAACTGCCATTATTTTATAAATGATTTGGGCTGTTAATGTTGTCTTAATTTTAGTTTTTCAATAATGCAGTCCTAACAGGAGGAGATCAGCTGGATGTTGAAGTGGATATTGGGTGCCGTGATCGGCGGTGGAATCATGACGGGAACTGCACATGCAGACTTTTTACCACCGGATCAGGCTTTTCAGTTTCAGGTGGTTTCTACAAGTCAGGATCAGGCAGAGCTTAGCTGGAAAATCGCAGAGGGTTATTATCTGTATCATGACCAGCTTAAAGTGTCTCATCAGCAGACCCCAGTCAAGTTGGCATTGCCCAAACCTGAAGACAAAGATGATCCCAATTTCGGTTTGACTCAGGTGCATTATGGGCAAGTCAAAACCAATATGAATGTCCAGCCCAACCAGCAGTTTGCGGTGCAGTGGCAGGGCTGTGCAGAAAGCGGTTTATGTTATCCGGTGCAACGCACCACAGTAAAAACTGATGCAGATGGTTTATTTCCAGCGCAAAACTTGAGCAAGCCTCAAAAGCTGCTGGCCAGCACTACACAGCCAGAAGCAAACGAAAAGATTTTGACTACTCAGAAAGATGAGCTCCAAGCTATAGGGCAAACTCAAAGTACAGATCAAGCACTGGCTGAAGAAAAGGTGGAGAAAGTGCAAGTCGCTGCAGTTTCCGACCCTGTCGTGCAGCCTGAGGTGGAATTAACAGAGAAAAACGACCAGCTTATTACAGACCCTAAAAATCAAACTTCATCAGCAGGCATGAATGACCAGTGGAACAATGACCAGTATTTTTTAAGTTTGCTGTCGAAACAAGGTCTGTTGATTAATGCTCTGATTTTTCTCGGGCTTGGCATTCTGCTGGCATTTTTACCGTGTTCTTTACCTTTAATTCCAATTTTAACGGGAATTCTGGTTCAGCAGCACCGGGGCTACCGTGCTGCACTGATTGCGCTGGTCTTTGTTTTGGGTATGGCACTGGTCTATGCGGTCATAGGACTTGCTGTGGCACAGCTCGGTTACAGTTTTCAGCGCTGGTTTCAAAGTCCGATATTCATCAGTATTTTCAGCATTCTGTTTGTTTTGTTCGCGCTTAATCTGTTCGGAGCATTTCAGCTGTCCTTACCTCAAGGCATGTTACAGCGGCTGGATCAATGGCAGCAAAAGCAGAAGGGTGGCACGCTGATTGGTGCTGGTCTCATGGGCATGATCGCGGCACTGATTGTCGGGCCATGTATGAGTGCACCGTTGGCCGGTGCCTTAATCTATGTGTCTCAGCTTAATCAACCGATTTTGGGTGCCAGCTATCTGTTTGTCTTAGGCCTTGGGCTGGGCTTGCCACTATTTATCGCAGCTGTATTTGGGTCCCATCTTTTACCCAAACCTGGCATCTGGATGGATCGCCTGAAGTTTAGTTTTGGCTTTGTCATGCTGGCCCTGGCCTTGTATTTTGCCCGCCCCCTATTGCCCGGCATTTTATACCTGAGCCTTTTGGGTGTAGTACTGATCACCTGTTCAGGCTACTTCTTGTTCAAGATGCTGCCCCATGTGCATCGGTCTGTATCGAAAATAGTCCTGATGCTGCTCAGTGGTTTACTGGTCTTTGCAGGAGGCATGCAGCTCTATCATGTCTGGAGTCAGGTACAGGTCGCCCATGTGGAATCACGGCTTGAATGGCAGAAGGTCAGTACAGCCGCAGAATTGCAACAGGTTTTAGCCAAACATCCTGCACAGCCAGTGGTAATTGATGTGTATGCGGACTGGTGTGTGGCCTGTCAACCGATTGAAAAGGAAGTGATTCCACGTAGTGATGTCCAGACGGCTTTACAAAATGTGGTTCGTATCAAATTAGACCTGACCCACTATCATCCAAGTCAGGATGAGCTGCTAAAAGAATGGCAAATCCTCGGTCCACCCACCTTTATATTTTTAAATGCAGCGCATCAGGAGCAGCGTGAGTTGCGCTTGACCGGAAGCTTTAGTGCGGCACATTTACTAGGCACATTGCAGCAACTACAAGGGGAGCAACTATGATGATTTCCAGTGATGCGCTGCATCTGGGACCTTTGATGTTGCCCTGGACACTCATGATTGTTGCCACTGGCTTGATGCTGTTATCTGCCGTCCTGTTTGGATTAGCCAGAAAGTATTCATGGTCTAAACAGCTGCTTGGACAAAGTCAGGATTTGCTCTGGAGCAGTTTTCTGCTAGGGATGCTGGGTGCACGTCTTGTTTTCGTTCTACTCAATGCCGAGCTGTATTTTGTAGCCCCCATCGACATACTGAAAATCCAGGACAAAGGTTTTCATTTATGGGGCGGGGTGCTGATAGGTACTTTATGGTATGTCATTCGCAACAGACAGTTGCAGACCCGATTCAAAGCCATCTTGCTGATCATCTTTGTACTCTGGGTCGGGCTTGGGCTCGCGTTCAAATCCAGTCTAAAAACTGAAGCAGCGTTTCCTGATCTAGCCTTTGCTGGACTAGAACAGGAACGTCTGGGTACAGATAAGATTCCACTCAGCCAATTCATTGGCCAGCCCACGGTAATTAATTTGTGGGCGAGCTGGTGTCCGCCGTGTCATCGCGAAATGCCGGTATTGGCCAAAGCAGCCAAGCAGCATCCTCAAGTGAATTTTGTCATGCTGAATCAGGGTGAGGAGGTAGCCACCGTAAATGCCTATTTAAGAAAACATCAGTTTCAATTTAAACATGTCCTGCTGGACCCATATGGTGAACTGCCACAGCAGCTGAATAGTTTTGGCCTGCCAACGACGCTGTTTTTTAATGCTCAAGGCCAGCTGGTCGAGCGGCATATGGGGGAACTCAGTCCGGCCATGTTGCAGCAATATTTAAACAGAATTTCAGATCAACCTTAAAAAAACGGAAGGACTTAGTATGAACAGAATTTACCGGGTACTGGGTGCAGGCATGTTCCTGATCATGAGCATGCACACGCAGGCGAATATTAAACAGAATATTGAAAAACAGGGTTTTGTGTTTGTAAAACAGATTCCGGCACCGCAAGGAATGACCGGTTGGGTGGGGCATGAAGACCAGTACTCCAATACAGTATTTATCTCCAACGATGACAAATATTATATCAAGGGCGAACTGTTTGATGCGCAAGGGAAAAGCCTGTCCAATGAGCAGATTGAAAAGCATATGAAAAAAGCGGTATTGGATGATGTCTGGAAAACCCTGGAAAAATCGACCTGGATTCAGGATGGCAAGCCGGATGCACCACGAGTGGTTTATGTCTTTTCCGATCCGAATTGTCCATATTGCTATAAATTCTGGCAGGCGGCTCGGCCTTGGGTCGAATCAGGCAAGGTACAGCTGCGTCATATTCAGGTCGGTGTGATCCGTGAAGAAAGCCGTGGTCAGGTGGCAACATTGTTAATGTCGAAAAATCCAGCAGCAGTTTTTAATGATATAAACAAGAATAAAGGCAAAAAGCAGCTCAAGAAAATGGCAAAGATTCCTGCAGAAATTGCTGCAAAAATTGATGCCAACCAGGCCCTAATGGGGAAATACGGCTTTTTCTCCACACCGTCGATGGCCTGGAAAAATAACCAGGGTGAATTTAAATCTACTCAAGGCCTGGCGATGGACGTCAAAGAAATTTTTGAACAATAAGATCGGATGAGATATGTCCACTTTGGATCATCCACGGGTATTGTTTGCTTTGGAATGAACCGCTCTGGCAGGGAACCGGAATGGTCTGACATTAATTGCATTTGGTTTTGTGATTGAAAAATCCAACCGGCTATTGTAATTAGTCGATCATGAACGTTATGCATAAAAAATAGCCTATGCACAGTGGATGGGGATTGCGGTGATTGTGTTTTGCATGTTGGTGAATATCGCCTCAATCCTGCAATATCGAGGGGGATGGACATCACTGGGACCGCCGGAATTTATTGAAGGTTATTATACCCAGCATCCTGTATGGCTAAACCTGTTTACTGCTTTTAGCGGGCTGCTTCTGATCATTTCTTTTTGGTTGCATTAAGAGGAGGGCTAGGCGCAATACAGCTCGTACAGCTTTTGCATCAGGCTCAAGACCTTGGGATCACTCAGACGATAGAAAATCTGCTTGCCCTCACGTCGGGTGCCAACCATGTTGGCCTTACGCAATACAGTCAGCTGTTGTGAAAGTGTAGGTTGATGAATGTCAGTAGATTCTTCAATTTCCTGAACATTCATTTCCCCATCGACCAGGACACATAAGATTTTCAGACGATCAGGATTGGCCAAAACTTTTAGGCATTGGCTGACGAAATCGACTTGAGAAAAATCAATTTTGGCATTTTCAGCAATCATATCCATAAATGTCCTCACAACTTTTGATGTAGCCCGTGCAGTTTACATAATTTACCATAAAACTGCTTGATTAATATTTTTTATTATATAATATAAAAAAGTATATTGTATAGGGATTAATTCATCATGCATGACTTCCTCATCGCATTTATTGGCGGCTTAATGCTCGGGCTTTCCGTAGTTGGTTATCTTTACGTCAATGGCCGTATTGCAGGAATCAGTGGTTTGATTGGGCAAGTATTAAACTCAAAAACCATGTTTAAAACGCCTGCAATCTGGTTTTTATTAGGCTTGATCCTCACACCGTTTATTTATGGTCTGTTTGTACAACCTGAAATCGAATTGAATGCCAGCCCACTGATGATGATTGTGGCAGGTCTGCTAGTGGGCTTTGGGACACGCTTAGGTTCGGGCTGTACCAGTGGTCACGGAATTTGTGGCATCAGTCGCCTGTCTAAGCGTTCTATCATCGCGACCATGACTTTCATGTTTGCAGGTTTTGTCGCTGTTTATATTATCCGTCATATCACAGGAGCATTCTAAAATGAAAAATGTGTTTGCCTTTTTATTTGGTGCGCTGTTCTCTGTGGGATTGATGGTATCAGGCATGTCCAATCCGGAAAAAGTACTCGATTTCCTGGATCTGTTTGGCGATTGGGATGCCAGTCTGGCCTTTGTCATGATGGGCGCGATTGCGGTGGCCTTTATTCCCTTCCAGAAAGCATTACGTACGGCGCAACCGAAAACAGTATTTAATGACCCTATTGATTTACCTAAAAATAATCAGATAGATAAAAAACTGATCACAGGTGCGGTTTTATTTGGTGCAGGTTGGGGCATTGCCGGCATCTGTCCGGCGCCAAGTTTCACCTTGATCGGTTTGGGCCACTATCAAGTGCTCTATTTTATTGTAGCAATGCTGGTGGGTGTATGGATTCACCGTAAATGGTCAGGAGCTTAACGATGTCAAACTTACCTATAGTAAAAGATTTTTTTCACGAAGATACCAATACCTTCAGTTATGTTGTACGTGATCCTGCAACCAAAGCCTGCGCCATTATTGATAGCGTTCTGGATTACGATCCGGCATCAGCAAGTACCTCAACTATTCATGCCGATAAAATTATTGCCTATATTAAAGAGCAGGGTTTAACGGTCGAGTGGATTCTGGAAACCCATGTCCATGCTGATCATCTGACTGCAGCGCAATACCTCAAAGCTGAGTTAGGTGGCAAGATTGCCATGAGCCAGAAAATTGGTATTGTTCAGCAAACTTTTGGCGCGATTTATCATCTGGATATTAAACAATGGAATGCCCAGCAGCTCTTTGATTATTTATTTGAAGATCATGAGTCGTTCCAAATCGGAACATTGAAAGCCTATAACATTCCAACACCGGGACATACGCCTGCTTGCCTGAGTTATGTGATTGGTGATGCGGTTTTTGTGGGTGATACCCTGTTTATGCCAGATTATGGTACAGCACGTTGTGACTTTCCGCGTGGCAGTGCAGAACAGCTTTATGATTCGGTACAAAGCCTGTTTCAGTTGCCAGAAGATACCCGGGTCTTTTTATGTCATGACTATTTGCCTGAAACACGTGAATCCTATGTGTGTGAATCTGATATACAGACACAAAAGACACAGAATATTCATATTCATCAGGGAATCAGTAAAGCTGAATTTGCTCAGATGCGCAACCAGCGGGATTCAGGACTGAGTATGCCTAAACTGATTCTACCGGCGATTCAGATCAATATGAAAGCAGGGCAGTTTCCTGAGCCAGAGCAAAATGGTGTTTCTTACCTCAAGCTTCCTCTTAACTACTTCAAATAAGCTTGTGTCGTGATTCAACAAAAAGTTCAACCTTTATTGAATCATTTTTGTGGATAAGGGAGAGGGCGATGTGGGCATTAATACTGGAAGGATTGGCGATTGGTGGCTTGCTGGGTCTAACCGGTGCTGGTGGCGGCATTCTGGCTGTACCGGCACTGATGGCGAGTCAGGGTTGGACGGTAGCTCAGGCTGCGCCGGTGGGCTTGCTGGCAGTCACGCTGTCGGCCTTGGTTGGAACGTTCGAAGGTTTATTCAAGCGTATTGTACGTTATCGCGCTGCGCTCTGGATCGCGCTGATCAGTATTCCTTCAGCCCGTTATGGCGTGCATCTGGCTGATATCGTTTCTCCAGTCTGGCTGACGCTGGCTTTCAGTCTGGTCATGCTGATTGTTGCTTACCGGATCTTCTTTAATAAAGTCCATGATCATGGTAATGCACCGTGCAAGGTCAATCAAACGACCGGTCGTCTGATCTGGAATGTGAAAACGGCCTCCTTTCTGGCTGGTATTGGTGTAGTGGCAGGTTTATTAACGGGTCTGCTTGGCGTTGGGGGTGGTTTTGTTATTGTTCCAGCCCTGCGTAAATTCACCGATCTCGATATGCGCAGCATCGTGGCGACCTCTCTCATGATTATTTTCCTGATTGGTGGGGTCAGCATTTCTGCACACGTACTGGAGGGCTTTCAATATCCTGTTTCGGTCACACTGGCCTTTGTCCTGGCCTGTATTGTCGGGATGTTCATTGGACGCAGTCTGATGCATCGGATTGACAGTAACAAGGTACAGAAAATATTTGCCACAACCGTGGTTGGGGTAGCTATGTATTTAATCTATTCAGCGCTCATGGGCTAAAACAGACGATTAAGTACCTAAACTAAAGCGCTTTAATCTCCCTGAGCATCGTTTATGCAATGTGAATATCGTTTTAATGGCCGAGGAAGAATGAAAATGATGAAAACTGCAGAGCAATTGATCCGGAATGCAAAAAGCCGGATTCAGGAAGTCAGCGTAAATGAATTGTTTGAGGCGATGCAAAACCATAAAACCATACTGATTGATGTTCGGGAACCAGATGAATTCCAAGCAGCAGCGATAGACCGGGCGGTGAATTATCCACGTGGTATTTTGGAAATGCGAATTCACCAGCATCCCTTAGCCAGTCATCATTGTGATACCCAGCAGGCACTGGAACATCTTAAAGATCAGCCGATTTATTTGATTTGTGGTACGGGTGGACGTTCAGCACTGGCAACCGATACCTTACAGAATATGGGTTTTACCCAGGTCAAGTCGGTTCAGGGTGGTTACCAGGCCTGGCTGGAACAGGGCTATCCGGTAGAAAAATAAGCTATTGAATATATAAATGAATGCTGATTTCTTTATTTGAGGTGAAGCAATGAAATACAAAGAATTAACCCAGAACATTTCGGGCAGTTTAAGAACTTTAAGTCAGGATTCGCCTGATTTAATGAAAAGTTTTAACCAATTGTCACAGACTGCTATGCGTGATGGCGTGATTGATCCGAAAACCAAGGAGTTAATTGCCTTGGCGATTGGTGTGGCGGCACGTTGTGATGGTTGTATCGGTTTTCATGTTCGAACCTTAGTCAAAATGGGCATGACCCTACGGGAACTGGAAGAAGTTTTAGGCGTTGCCGTCTATATGGGTGGAGGACCTTCATTGATGTATGCCGCAAATGCCCTAGAGGCATTTAAAGAGTTTTCCAGCTGATTGAATCGTTTAGTAAATGGAGGCTGAAATGAGTCAGCACTGGAATGAATTGTATGCCCGGACGCAAGATCTGTATGGCACAGCAGCAAATCTTTTCATTCAGCAAATTTCGGACAAAATCCGAATAGAGGGTAAAACACTGGCAATTGCTGAAGGTGAAGGACGGAATATCTTATACCTGGCTGAGCGGGCAAGACAGCAGGGTTACCCTTTTTCAGCGGAAGTCTGGGATTATTCTGATGTTGCTTTGACGCATCTGTCCAGCAAGGCTGAAGCCCAAGGGATAAAAGTTGAACTTAAACATGTTGATTTAACAGTAGCTCAATGGCCATCGGAGTTTTATCAAAATGTGATCTGTGTATTTGGTCATTTCGATATAGAAACACAAAAACAGGTTTTAGAAGGCATAAGAAAATCCTTGCTCAACGGTGGGTGGTTTATTGGTGAGCTATATTCAAAGGAACAGATCGACTATAAAACCGGTGGTCCTTCAAATGTCGAATATTTATACGATCCTCGTTGCATTCTAGAAGTCTTCGGACAGGACCACATCCATCACTTTTATGTCGGGGAGCAAGAAAGGCAGGAGGGAAAATTACATTGTGGTAAATGCCATGTTATTCAATTTGCGATACAAGTGAGGAAGTAGAGCATAAGTGAATTTAATACATTTTGCTGACGATAAGGTCCTGCATTCTCATCATCAATATTTTTAGGGGGGATTACCATTACCGTAAAAATTCTCATTAAGACTAGGGAATGTATCTTTTTACTGATCTGTACCTTTTTTAATTTTCCTCTGTTCTTTAATTTAGTACCATCAATATAACTTACGCTGACGAGCTGGATTCACTGAATGAAGTATATGGAAATCAGAGATTTGATTGAGGCTGAATTGAAAAAATACAGTTCTAATCAAATGATTCCATCGGAACGTTACTTGGCATTAAAGTTTAACTGTTCAAGGGAAACAGTGCGTAAGGCTTATGAACAGCTTCGTGCCGAAGATAAAATTTACAAACGGCAAAATCTCGGCTGGTTTGTGAGTAATAAAAAAATTCAATACTATCCAAACTCAATTGAAAATTTTCGTTCTTATATGAAGGCACAGGGTTTTAATGCCAGAACAGAACTGATCTCGACCAGACAGCTGGAGCGATTTGATCACAGTGATGTTTTTAGTGAAGCAACGAGAAGACTCGGCTTTATTGAAATTATCCGTTTACGTTATGCTGATGATGTCCCGGTACTCCTTGAATACAATTATCTGCCTGTTGCGCTATTTCCAGATGTGCTGAATTATGACGTGATTACTTCGGTCCAAGATGTCATTAAAAATCACTTTGATTATGATTATACGAGTAGTCAGTTAAAAATTAAAAATACCGGTGTCTCTCATTTTGAGAGCCAATATTTAGGAATTCCTATAAGCCAAACAGCAACTTACATTGAACGTATTTCAAAATCAAACGATCTGGTGATTGAATATGACATCGAAATCTGGTCTCAGGACAAAATTGAAATGACCCTAGATATTCACGCATAAGCTTATATTTATCTCCAATCCATTAGATCTCTTGCGAAAGTCATTATTGCAAGTTTATCCGGTTTACGAGTGCAGCAATTAAGTTAATGCGTAAACCGAATCTTTTCCGTCTATTTCGATAGCGTTCACTTAATATTCTAAATGTTTTCA
>NZ_VPAS01000027.1:0-10756 GCF_013419125.1 Acinetobacter sp. YH12102
CATTGGATGGCTGCGTCGGAGTAGGTTTGATTTCGCCCTTGTTTGCCTTTTGATGGAGCATACCATTGCGTAGCAGGATCAAACCAAATGGCAATATTTCCGCGACTCATAAGTGCTCGGTTATATGTGGGCCAATTGGTTGTGCGGTAGATTTTGTGTGTAGGCTTCTTCATTTGAAAATTATATCGCTGAAAAAGCCTTTACAGATAGGTTTGTGCAACAAAGCCAATTTGAACTAAAACAGGATCTCCGCCAAAAACACCTTTAGCGAGTACTTGTAGAGTTTCACCCTCTCTAAAACCTAATAGTTGGAGCCGTTCCAATATGGGATCAGTGGTATGACTGTATTGATTACCTTTTTTGAGATCTCTAATTTTGACGATCTGATTTTGTTTAACTTGAAATAGATTCATTTTCGATACTCTTACTTCAAAGCCAAAATCTTTCGAGCACCATTAAGCACGAATAAAGAAACCAGGATGCCAATGATTAAGTCTGGGTAAGCTGATCCCGTCCACGCCACGAGTACACCGGCAAATATAACGCCCATATTTACCACAACGTCATTCGCCGAGAAAATCCAACTGGCTTTCATATGTGCGCCATCTTCTCGATGACCAGAAATAAGATATAAGCATGTCACGTTAGCTATAAGTGCGAGCAGGCCAATAACAATCATGAGCGTTGATTCTGGCTCGCTTCCAAACATGAATCGTCTAATGACATCAATAATCACGATGACAGCAAGTAATAACTGAATCCAACCTGCGAAATGGGCTGCTTTCACTTGATATTTCGCAGCTTTTCCGACGGCATATAGCGCAATACCATAAACGGCTGCATCGGCAAACATATCTAGAGAATCAGCAATCAATCCTGTAGAAGCAGCAATAATACCGCTGATGAATTCTATAAAGAACAGTAGAGCATTAATGCCTAATAACAGTTTAAGTACTTTAGCTTGTCTTACAGGATCAGGTTCATTGGGTAGGTCACCTGAAGAAAGCTGTGTTTCATCAAGTTTCGCCCCAAAACCCAGTCCTTCAAGTTTGGCCGTAATTTGCTGAATCCCTTCATTATGGAAGACTTTCAGTTTTCGATTGGGAAGATCAAAAGTAAGACCTTTAACTGCTTCAAGATCTGCAAGAGTCATACGGACCATTTGCTCTTCAGCAGAGCAATCCATTTTAGGAATGGTGTAGGTACTTGTTTGCTTGGCCTGTTGATTGCTTATATAAGTTTCAGTCTTCACAAGCTTTGCCCCAAAACCCAGTCCTTCAAGTTTGGTGGTTATATTTTCATCTTTTTGATTATGTAGAACCTTTAAAGAACGGTTAGGTAAATCAAAGATGAGTTTTTGAACACCATCAATTGAAGATAGCGCCATACGAACCATCTGTTCTTCCGCAGAACAATCCATTTTGGGAACTAAGTATTCACTCATGTAGTGCGAATCTTTTAAAACGTTTTCAGTGCTTAAATTTTCTTTGGGATCAGAACCACAACAGGATTGAGCGGTATCTTCACAACTGTTTGAAGTGTTACAGCAAGGAGATGAAGATTTTTCTTCTTCCTCTTCACCACAACAGCTAGGCGTATTATCACAATTCTTTGAATTGCTTGCTTCTGCAATTGATGGATGATTTTCTTGTTGAGATTTCTTATCTTCGCATGGTGTTTCTTTACTACATCCACAACCACTCATAGTTATACCCATTAAAAAAATTTATAAACTTTGAATATTAGAATCCCTATAGTTACTATAGAGTCAAGATTTTTTGGAAATACCAACTCAATGCATTTAAAAATTGGTGAACTCTCTAAAAAAACCTCATGTTCAGTATTAACAATTAGGTTTTATGAAAAGGAAGGTTTAATTCCGGAACCCGAAAGAACGGAAGGAAATTACCGCCTTTACGATATAGGCTATGTTGAGCGAATTAAGTTTATTTTGAATTGCCGAACTTTAAATATGAGTTTGAATGAAATTCGTCAATTACTTACCTATAAAGACAAACCTGAGAAAAATTGTTCAGATGTGAATGAATTAATTGACTTACATGTCAGTGCTATCAGAGAAAATATAATCAAGCAACAAAAGCTTATTGAACAATTATCTGATTTAAGAGGTACTTGTGATGGCTTATGTACAATTGACCAATGTGGAGTTCTAAAAAATCTAGCTTGATTATCTAGACCTATGCTTTTTTCAAAAATTCTGTATATCTTTACTTAAGGCTGCAAAAAGTTTAAGGTTACTCAAATTCTGTGATCAGATCTTTGATAGATCTGGACAGCTTCTTATTGGTGTTTTAAATACAGATTTGTGTATGAAGAGAAAAACATTTCTAATCCAGATATTGGTACTCTTATTCACATTCCAGAATATTTGGAGTGTGGCAGAGGCTGCGTGTCTGCATGAAATGCCAAACATACCCAATTCAATACTCTCTAATCCAATCGATTTAGACGAAAAGAGTGATAGTCCTAGTCAAGCACTTTATTCCTTAGAAAACTATAAAGAAATTTATGACTATTGTCAGAAGGTTTGTTTTAACGAAAAGTGCAGTCATTTCTCAAATACAATCGTGATTCAGATTGACCCTCCCGATGATTTGAAGCTTAAAACTCATTTTGAGACAGTCCTTACACCATCTTATTTGGGAAGAACTTTTTATAAATCCCCTTATCTGAATCAATTAACACCCCCTCCTGATTTGCCCCTACTATTGGTGGGGTAGTCTTATAAAAGCCCACCACTCCTAATCTCATTATGTGTGGTGCATTTCATGTCAAAAAACAAATTATATCAGGATACTTCTATCCTGAATTTATCCTGGTCAGCATTCCGTACAGGTGTCTTGCTATCAGCAATGATCAGCTTGAGTACTTCTGTAGTCGCCAGTCCTCAAGATTTAACGCTGCGACAAGCCATTGATCAGGTCAACCAGTATCAAGCGTCCCAAAATTTCTGGGAAACGCAAAACAGCATTAATGCCACGAATCTTCAGCAAAGTAAGCTGTTTAAAAATCCTGAACTGTCAGTTGAACAAACGGGATTTGGTTCAAATAATGAAAAAGAGCTTACCATTGGCATATCACAACCCTTGGATATTTTTGGTGAGCGAAAAGCAAACCAAAAATTAGCCAGTCTCTCTACAGATAAAACAGCACTGAAGCAGAAGATTTATCAAGCGCAAATTGAGCTTGCAGTGAAATATGTATGGTCACAACTGGCCATTGCCGAACTTGAAAGAAACATTGTCAATGAACAACTTCGGGTGAGCGAAGAAAACCTTAAAGCGATCGAGAAGCGCTTTACTGCGGGCGGTATCGCGCAAGTAGATGTGAATCGCGCACATTTAAGTCATGCTGAAAATATCCGTCTTTTTAGACAGGCCGACTTACAAGTCCAAGTGGCCACCCAACAATTATCAAATTTATGGGGAACCTCTGATAAGTCATTGCAGGTAAACCTCTCTTCACAAAAGCTCTGGCCAAAATCGACTCATCAGCAGGTTCAAGAATATTTAGCGGAAAACTACGTTGAGAAATATCGAGCTTTACTGGTATTAGAGTCTCAAGCAACGGTTGATCAACTAAGGGCAAAGGCACGTCCTAACCCCACTTTAAACCTAGGTGTCAACCGCACCCAATCCTTGGAAAACTCCACACAAAATCAATTAGTAGTCGGAGTCAGTGTACCGCTTAATATTTTCGATCGTCAGCAAAATGGCATAAAAATCGCGCAAGAAAAAATGAACTTATTAGAGCGTCAGAAAGAGTTTTATCTAAAGCAAAATGCGCTGCAAATAGGCACAATTTTAACCGAGTTGCAGGGTTTAGAGCTGCAATTCAAAGTCGTTGACGAGACTCAAATTCCTTTGGCGACTCAAGTTCAAAGTAAGACGCTACAAGGTTTCTTGGCAGGCAAGTTTGCTTTAACCGATGTTCAGCAAGCCACGCTTCAATTACAAGACATCCGTCTGCGTAAAGTCCAGTTGTTACGGGATGGCTGGCAAAAGGCCATTGAAGCAGAAAGTTTGAGCTTAGGCATTAGCCCAAGTGAAGTCATGTCGAAAGATGCTATTGCACAAATCAATCAAAACTTATGGCAAGACATACAGGCCATGCCTGTCATTGGTGGGGGAAATTAACATGTTCGATCTTAAAAACAGCTTAAAAAAACAGAGCGGAAAAATCTCTCAACCTCTACTGATTGGTTTGGTCATCGGCGCAACCGTACTCCTCAGTATTTTCTTGATCTTGTCGGGTAAGAATAAATCTGAAACATCAGATGAACATGCAGAGGAAGAAGGCGCAGAGGAACATGGAAGTGAAGAAGGCAAAGAGGAACATGGCGGTGAAACCGAAGAGCATGCAGAAGGCGTGAGCCTGACGGCCAAGCAACTGGTTGAACAAGGCATACAGTTATCAGCAGTCGATCAAGGTCCGGTGGTTAAATTAAGTTCTTATCCAGCAAAACTTAACGTGAATACCGACCAGCAAGCGCATGTCTCTCCGAGTTTTAGTGGTCATGTCGAAAATGTCTATGTAGAACTCGGCCAAAAAGTTCAGAAAGGACAGTCTTTGGCCACGTTGCTTGTTCCTGATTTAGTCGATCAGCAGGCCAATCTAAAAATTGAACAAACCAACCTTGAACTGGCGAAACAGGACTTCGAGCGTGAGCGTCAGCTGTGGTCACAGGGTATTTCAGCAAAACAGGACTATCAACGTGCTTACAACAGCTATAAACGGGCGCAAATTCAGGTCCAATCGGCCCAATCACGTTTAAGTGCGTTTGGTGCTGTGAATACCAGTAACGGGCGCTATATTTTGAAAGCCCCCATTTCCGGCGTGATCAGTAAAAAGGATTTGGTGCTCGGAGAAAATGTTCAGTTAGCAAGTCAACTCTTTACCATAGACCGGTTAGATCAGCTCTGGCTTGAATTTATTGTTCCAAATTCTGAAATTGTGGGCTTAGCCCCGAATCAAAAGATCGAATTTAAATCTTTGCAAACTGAAAAGGTCTACAGGGCAGTTATTCAAACCTTAAATACTGAAGCGGATATTCAAACAGGTCGTCTTCAGGTGCGAGCAAAAGTTGAATCGAATGCAACCGAATTACGTCCAAACTTGATGGTAAACGTACAGTTGCAACAACGCAGTGAAAGTACCGCATTACGGGTACTTAAGTCCGCAGTTCAGAATGTCGATGGAAAAGATGTGGTTTTTGTCGCCACTCAGCATGGACAAAAAGTTGAATTCACTCCGCAGCCGGTGAAATTAGGTCAATCGTCTGGGGATAGCCAGTGGATTGAAGTGGTAAATGGGCTTAATCAGGGACAAAAATATGCCGCTCAAGGCAGTTTCTTACTGAAATCTGAGATGGAAAAAGGAGAGGCTTCACATGAGCACTAAAAGCCCTCACATTCCAGACCACGAATCGGTAAAACCTGAAGGGCTGTTTGATCGGCTGATCCAGTTTTCTATTCATAACGCAATCTGGGTCATGCTGTTTGTTGCAGCCTGGATTGCTATTGGTATTTATAGTTATCAAAAGTTACCGATTGATGCTGTACCGGATATTACCAATACTCAGGTGCAGATTAACACTTCAGCCAATGGCTTTACGGCTTTGGAAATGGAACAGCGGATTACCTATCCAATTGAGAATGCCATGTCAGGCATGCCGAAAATGGAACAAACCCGTTCGATTTCACGCTACGGCTTATCGCAAGTGACCATCATTTTTGAAGATGGCACGGATATTTACTGGGCCAGACAGCTTATCAACCAGCGCTTGCAAGAAGCAATGGGAGAAATGCCTGAAGATGTGCAACCTAACATGTCGCCTATTTCGACAGGTTTAGGTGAAATCTATCAATGGGTGATTAAAGCCGAACCAAATGCTAAAAAGCCGGATGGAACCCCTTATTCGGCGATGGATTTACGTGAAATTCAGGATTGGATTGTAAGACCGCAATTACAGCGCGTAAAAGGCGTTGCGGAGATCAACAGTATCGGTGGCTTTAATAAAACCTATGTGGTTGCCCCTGATCTGAACCGATTGCAACAATTGCAAATTCCTTTGTCTGATTTACAAACTGCCTTAACAGAGAATAATGAAAACCGTGGTGCTGGCTATATTGAGAAAAATGGACAACAGCTAACGGTTCGTGTTCCCGGCACTTTAAACACGATTGAAGATATCCAGAACATCAGTATTACCAATAAAAACGGCTATCCTATTCGGGTGGCAGATGTCGCCAATGTCTCAATTGGTCATGACTTAAGAACAGGGGCTGCAACCTATAATGGTGAAGAAACTGTATTGGGTATTGCCATGATGATGATGGGAGAAAATAGCCGTACCGTTGCTCAAGCCATTGATGAAAAGGTGCAATCGATCCAGCAATCGCTACCTAAAGGTGTGGTGATTGAGACTGTGTATGACCGTACGCATTTGGTTGATCGGGCGATCAAAACCGTTCAGAAAAATTTGATTGAGGGTGCAATCCTCGTCATTGTTATTTTATTTCTCTTTCTAGGTAATTTCCGTGCTGCGCTGATCACGGCTTGCGTTATTCCACTGTCAATGCTGTTTACCTTGACGGGAATGGCAGAGCAGAAGATTAGTGCAAATCTGATGAGTTTAGGGGCACTGGACTTCGGTATTATTATTGATGGTGCAGTGGTTATTGTAGAAAACTGTATCCGTCGGCTAGCAGAAGCTCAGAAGCTGAAAGGTGGTTTACTTAGCCGTTCTGAAAGATTTAAAGAAGTCTTCTTGGCTGCAAAACAGGCGCGTCGTCCTCTCATCTTTGGACAGTTAATTATTTTGGTAGTTTATCTACCTATCTTTACCCTGACGGGTGTAGAAGCCAAACTTTTCCATCCTATGGCAATGACGGTTGTACTGGCTTTAATTGGGGCCATGATTTTATCTGTCACTTTTGTGCCAGCCGCAGTTGCCCTATTTGTCACTGGAGAAGTCAAGGAAACCGAAAGTCGCTGGATGCATTGGCTTAAAACCAAATATGAATTGCTTTTAGATAGAGCCTATGAGCTTCGTTTATTTGTGACTATTGTGGCTGCCTGTATTTTAGTGCTTACGGGTGTGCTAGCTACTCAAACAGGTAGCGAGTTTGCACCTCAACTGGGTGAAGGTGATTTTGCTGTTCAGCAAATGCGTTCCCCAAGTACAGGGTTAGAACAGTCACTGAGAATGCAGGAAAATACTGAAAAGTTACTGTTGAAAGAATTTCCTGAAATTAAAGCAATCTTTGCCCGTACCGGTACAGCAGAAGTGGCCACAGATGTCATGCCACCCAACATTTCAGATGGCGTGGTACTGTTAAAACCTCATGATGAATGGCCTGATCCAAAACAAACGATTGATGAGCTTCGCCAAAGAATGATTACTTTCTTAGCGACATTGCCGGGAAATAACAGTGAGTTCTCGCAACCCATTGAACTGCGTTTTAACGAGTTGATTTCAGGGGTGCGAAGTGATGTGGGTGTCAAGTTATTTGGCGATGATATGGAAATTCTGAATCGTGAAGCGAATAAGATTTCTCAGAAAATTAAATCAATTTCAGGCGCGACAGCCGTTAATGTAGAGCAAACCAGCGGCTTACCCTTGTTGAATGTAGAAGTTGATAAGTCCAGAGCAGCACAATACGGCTTGTCGGTAAGAGCAATTCAGGATCTGGTGGCGACAAGTGTCGGTGGTCAAAATGTTGGAACCATTTTACAGGGAGACAAGCGTTTTGATTTTGTGATTCGTCTAGATGACTCCCAACGTAGTCCTGAACAGTTAGCGCTACTTCCTGTTCAATTGCCGAATGGTGGCTTAGTCCAACTGCAAGATGTGGCACGCGTTGAAAATATCCTGGGTATTAATCAGGTCAGCCGTGAAAATGGTAAACGTCGAGTGGTTATTACTGCAAATGTAGAAGGACGTGATTTAGGCTCATTCGTAACAGAGCTTCAGAGCACGTTATCCAAACAGGAATTACCAAGCGGTTATTGGATAGATTATGGCGGTCAATTTCAAAATCTGATGTCTGCAAAAGCGCGTATGCAATTGGTGGTTCCGCTCGCATTGTTGACGATCTTTATTCTATTGATGGCTGTATTTCACAACATCAAAGAAAGCTTACTGGTCTTTAGTGGTGTACCGTTTGCCTTGAGTGGAGGCTTAATCGCGTTGTGGTTGCGTGACATTCCATTATCCATGTCAGCAGGCGTTGGCTTCATTGCACTATCGGGGGTGGCTGTACTGAATGGCTTAGTGATGCTTACCTTTATCAAAGAGCTGCGACAGCAATATGACCTTTATTATGCAACGTGGCAAGGTGCAATATTGCGTTTAAGACCTGTGTTAATGACCGCTTGTGTTGCTTCCCTTGGGTTTGTTCCGATGGCTTTGGCAACCGGTACTGGGGCAGAGGTACAGAGACCTTTAGCGACTGTAGTCATTGGAGGAATTATCTCCTCTACCCTGCTTACATTGGTTTTATTGCCTGTACTGTACCGGTGGATGAATGAAAAGAAAGCTTCTTAATCCATTAGATTAAGCAATTTTTAGCAGAGATATTGGGTCTGTCTCAAGTATCTCTGCTAATCATGGATTGAATAAGGAAAATTTTATGTCAGAACATCATGATCATAGCCATGCGGTTGTTACTGAAGGAAATAGTAAGAAATTAATGTTTGCTTTGGGTTTAACGACTACTTTCTTAATAGTAGAAGTTGTCGCTGCTTTTATTACCCAAAGTTTAGCATTACTGTCTGATGCCGCTCACATGTTTACTGATGTAGCCGCATTAGCTATTGCTCTTGCTGCTATCAAAATTGGTAAAAAAGCCGCAGATGATAAAAGAACTTTTGGCTATCAGCGATTCGAAATTTTAGCGGCTCTGTTTAATGCAGTGATGCTTTTTGTGGTGGCGATATATATTGTCTATGAAGCTTACCAACGCTTTACGCATCCTGCTGAAATTCAAAGTGTTGGAATGATGATTGTCGCAGTCATTGGTTTGGTCATAAATTTGATTTCAATGAAAATCCTTTCTGCGAGTGCTCAAGAAAGTCTAAATGTGAAAGGCGCATATTTAGAAGTCCTTAGTGATGCACTGGGATCGATAGGCGTGATTATCGGAGGAGTGGTCATTTATTTTACCCAGTGGATGTGGGTAGATACCGTAATCGCTGTGTTAATTGGCTTCTGGGTTTTACCTCGAACTTGGGTTTTATTAAAACAAAGTATCCATATTTTGCTTGAAGGGGTTCCTGATGAGATTGATATTGAGTCGTTAAGAAATGATTTATTGATGCTAGAGGGTGTTGAAGGGATTCATCAGTTGAAAGTCTGGGCTATATCTTCAAAAAACATTCATTTAACTGCTCATTTGGTTGCTCCTAATAGCGATCCAGATCAGCTCTATCAAAAGGCCTTAGACGTTCTAAAACATAATCATAGTATTACTGAAATTACGTTACAAATAGAAAGTAAGGAATGTAATACATTGGAACAGCATAAACATTAAAGTGCTGCTCTTTCTACATAATGGACAGATGACTAGGCTGATAAACCTTACCATTTTCCTGTATTACACTTCTATTTATCACACGCACTTTAAACACCATCCTGAGACATTTTAAAATTACAAGAATGTAATTTATGAGTCCTCTGGGTGTTAATTCTTTAAAGTTAGAATATCTAACAAGTATTAAATGAGAGTAAATAAACATGCTATTCAAAAATAAATTTTGTACTAAATTACTGTTAATTAGTGCATTCTTTAGTATCGCAAGTTTTAGTTATGCAGATGGCGGCTTGTTATTTCTTGAAAAGAATTTAAAAGCTTCTAAAGTTGAAAATTCTAAACAAAAACAAGTTAAAAATAATGAATCAAATGAATCAAATGAATCAAATGAATCAAATGAATCAAATGAATCAAATGAATCAAATGAATCAAATGAATAGTTGGGTTGCATAAATAAATCAATTAGACTTATTCATTCAGCAATATAATTCCTGAATGAATAAGTTTATAACTAAAACCGGCTTTGTTGCATAAACATTCAAAAGCTGAGTTTTCCCCAATCCATTCAAATTTAAGTGACAACTTGGGTGTGAGGTCTACCTAATTCCGTAAATCTATTCAGAACTGCCACACGCGCATGAACTTCATTGACCTGACTTTGAAAATGTCTTGCCGTCAGCTTATCTCCTAATAATTTGATGCAATGCATCTTGGTTTCCACCAAACTGCGACGGTGATAGCCCGACCATTTTTTCCATAGGGTTCTGCCTAAATGCTTAACCGTTTGAAGTAACTCATTTCGTTCTATTGAACTGATTTTAGAATCTTTCCAGGGCTTGGCATTCTTCCTGGGTGGAATTACGGCACTGTTGCAAATAACCACGAATGGTAAGCTGAAGACTGTTTTAGCTAAAGGTGCAGCATATGAATCCTTTCCATGGTCGGCATTTTCAGGGCGAAATCATTCTTTGGGCTGTGCGCTGGTATTGTAAATATGGCATTAGCTATCGTGAACTGCAGGAAATGCTGGCCGAACGGGGTGTGAATGTTGATCACACGACTATTTACCGTTGGGTTCAACGTTATGCTCCTGAAATAGAAAAACGTTTACGCTGGTATTGGCGTAATCCTACAGATCTGAGCTCGTGGCATATTGATGAAACCTATGTAAAAGTGAATGGACGATGGTCTTATCTGTATCG
>NZ_VPAS01000028.1:0-7157 GCF_013419125.1 Acinetobacter sp. YH12102
CCCCTAATTGAGCCAAATTTAAGGCGTAACTTGGGTAAGTGGTCGACCTAATTCCGTAAATCTGTTGAGGACTGCTACACGTGCATGAATTTCATTCACCTGACTAGGAAAGCTTCTTGCCATTAATTTATCGCCTAATAATTTGATGCAATGCATCTTGGTTTCCACCAAACTGCGGCGATGATAGCCTGACCATTTTTTCCATAATGTCCTGCCTAAACGTTTAACTGACAGGAAAAATATTATGGGTTTAAAGGGCATATCGTGATTAATTTATCAGGGATGATTACGAACTATACTTTTGCTCCAGCAAATTGTGATGAAAGAGATGTTGCACCTGAAATTACACAAAACATTTATGGTTTATTGGGAGCGGATAAGGGATATATAAGACCTGAATTAAAACAATATTTTAGGCATCAATATTTAGACTTACAAACACCTTATAGACGAAATATGGTTGATCTAAGACCAAAAGAATCAATCAGAATATTGATGAATGCTCGAAGGCAAATTGAAACTGTTATCGGTCAGTTGACTGACCGATTCAACATTCAAAAAGTAAGGGCAAAAGATCTGTGGCATTTAACACATCGAATTGTTCGTAAGATTCTTTCACATACTCTTTCAGTTATTCTAAATATGAAATTAGGGAATCCTCCTATACAGCTTGAAACCATAATTAAAAGTTGAGATTGGCGTATCTAATTTAAAAATATAAGTTTGAAATAATTTTTAACAATGAAAAAGACAAGAAAGCGACATATTTGATATGTCGCTTTCTTTAAAGACTCAGATTAACCAATAATGATTTGGTTATTAATTAAATCCTGTAATTCCAATGCGGTCTTACCTTCAATAATTAACAAATCAGCCCAATCATGAGTTGTACCACTCGTTCTATTAGCAACACCATCACGGTCAATTTTCAATACGGCATCGCCATTACCATCATCTTCAACTTTGATGTAGTTAGCAATATCCGATTGATCTACTGAAAGTAGACCTCCGAAGAACCCAGCACCAAACTCAATTTTGTCATTGGCTTCGTAATCGACCCATGTGTCTGTACCATTACCACCTGTCGCATCGGCAGCATTTAAGACCGCATAAATCGCTGTGTCTGAACCAGAACCACCAATCAAGGTATCGTTGCCTGAACCACCATTGAGGATGTCACTTCCTGCACCGCCGTTTAAGCTGTCATTCTCGAGACCACTCATCAGCAGATCTTCACCGAACGAATCGGCAACGAAGCTTTCGGCAGATGCACCCCTGCCAGCGATGTTCTGAGGTGGGGTCAGGGTGATATTGTCGACCTGCAAGGTAAGATTGCCCCGCAATGAATTGTCCGCAACCGTGAACACCAGCCGGTAGGTGCCTGCCTCATCGATTGTCCGAGTAATGGACTGGTTGCTCAGATTGGTGTCGTTCGTGAAATTGTGCGTACCATCGCCCCCCGTCACATTGCTCCAAGTGCCATTGACGTTCTGCTTTTGCAACCGATAACTGACCGAATCACCGTTCCGTGCCTCGCTCGTCCACTGGTTGAACGTCAGAGTACTGCCAGCATGATTGACAGTAAAAGCAGCGCTGGTGGCTATGGCATTATTTCCACCATTGTTGCTTGAATCATCAATCACCAGTCGCCCATCACTATTAATCGCCACCGTTCCCTCTGTAACAGTCCACGCCGAGGTATTGCCCAGCACGCCACCGCTGAACGCACCCAACACGACAGGCTCGACCGCATGCACCTGCACCACTAGGCTGCCAGTGGTGCTGGCGGTGCTGGAGGGATTACCCACTTCGGTGGTGATGGCCTCCACCTGCAACGTTACCGCACCAGTGCTAGCATTGATCGGCGGGGTGTAAGTCAGCGTAGCCTTGTTCCAGCTCTGAACATCCACTTGCGTGTTGCCACTTGTGGCGGTGAAGCTGTTGCTGCCATCGCTGAGCTTCGCACCCACTGGGATGTTCTTGACCCACACCGCCAAAGTTTCGGAGCCATCGGTATCCACCAGACCTGCAGCAATGCTGGAAATCTTGATGGCAGTACCAGCCTCGCCTTCATTGGCACCATAGGCCTTGTAATAGCCGTAGCCACCGGTACCGTTGCTCAGACTGCCCAGTTCACCCCCTGCCGCCTCAATCGCTGCCACATTTGTAAACAGTTGCGCAGACGTCGTCGACAGCACGGCGGCTGGGTTCAACCCTTCTTTAAACAAGATGCTATAGCCACCAGGCCCAGATTGGTTATGCACATAGATATCCAATGTGTAGTAACCACTGGCAGAGGGCGTAAACGTGCCTTGAAACTTACCGGATCCACTAGAGCCATCAGGACTGGTACTACTAATGCCCCAACGCCCCGAAGCCACAGTGATACCACCGACCACAATGGCAGCGCTGTCATCGGCAGTACCACCAAAGGTATATGACTTACCTGCTTCCAGATAGATCAGGCCGGACATCTTGACACCTGCGTTAGCAGTCAATCCGGTGGAGATGTTGACATTGGCATTGGCATTGGTAACTGTGGTGCTGATGCCACTGGAGGCAACAGTAAAACCGACCAGCAACTCTGTTACAGACACACCATTGCCGCCATTGCCGCCAATGTTCAAACCCGTGTAACTGGTCCGCACCAGTCCATTGTCCACTGGTGACTCGACCACCGGCGGCGGCGTCAGGGTCAACGTGGGCGCGTCGGCCACCGGCGTGACGTTGATCGTCGTGGTGTTATTAGCTGTCTGCCCAAAGTTATCCTTGGAAACCACCGCCAGGGTATCGATACCATTCCAGTGAGTATTACCTTGGTAGGTCAAGGTCTGCAAGGTCGCGTTGATCGCCGCCTCGCTGCCGACCAAGGTCAGGGTACCGCCACCGTTGCTACCAGCACTAATGGAAGCCCCAGTTTGCAACGTCACTTTCATGACACCATTGCCCACGCTGAGCTGCACGCTGGCGAGGTTGGTGTCAGCCACCTGAACCGTCGACAGGCTCAACGTCGTGTCTTCATTGACTGTCTGCGCCACAGGTACCGTGTTGACAGGCGCGCGGGTATCCACGGTCATGCCGACCACGTTGCCTGCCAAGCCGGCATTGCCCGCTGCATCGGCGTAACTGCCCGCCGCAAGCGTCACCGAGGCAGCACCTTCGTAACCCGCTGTCGGGGCGAACGTGGCCGTCCAGACCAGCGGGCTGACCTGCTGCAGGTTCGAGACCGTGCCACCGGTTGTGGTGATGTCGCCCACGACAAAGCCCTGCGGCGCTTCATTGAAGGTGAAGGTGACCATGACGGTCTCCGCGCCAGTCAGGTTCACATCGTCTACACTGACACTCACCGTCGGCGGGGTACCGTCCACGGTGAACACAAATGGCGCGGATGCTAGGCCTGTCGAGTTGGAATCCGAGTTGTAGGCACGCGCCACCACTTCGACCGAACCATCGCCGAGGGTGCCGGTGGTGGTGAGCAGGGCGAGCCGTTCCGAGGTGATGGTCCAGGTCCAAACTCCGCTCGCACTTTCAGGCACTTCGATACGGATCGGGCCGAGGCCACGCACGGTGACCCAGATTTCGTCCACCTCGTCGCCACCGGCTGCATCCAAGTCAATCGTACCGCGAATGCTACCCTGCCTATCGTTGGTCAGTCCATTGTATCCAACATCCCCAGTGTCACCGCTTCCGCCTACACCATTAGAACCAGTAACAGAATCTACATAGGCAACCACTATCGGTGTTGGCAGATTCTCTGGTGCCGGAGTTACGGTTCCACTGTCACTGGTACCAGTATTGCCCGCCTTGTCGGTGACATGAACCTTAAGAAGATCCGAGTTGTAGTCAATAGGCAAGGCCTGATTAAGCGCTACATTGATCTGTAAATATTGCCCGTAACCAGGAGCCAGACTACCAACTATACCCTCGCCATAGAACTCACCGTCATAGTACACCTCGACTTTGTCGCCAATATCGGCATGGGTTTGCTTGGCGTTAGTCAGGTCACCAGACACGAGTGCGGTGACATGACCAAATCCAGTGCTTTCCGGTGCAACATAATCAACATGGGTCGCCTGCGGAGCATAAGTATCAGCCACGAAGGTGTACTTTTCAGACACCTTGCTGACGTGTCCAGTAACGGTATCAACTAGCTTGACCTGCAGATAGATTTCGTCATCGCCACGCAGTTGATCGGCCCACCAGATGGTCTGCAGCACTTCACGCAGTTGATCGGGGCTGATTGTCCATTGGCCGTCGCTGACCGTGACCACCACGTCGGCACCGTTAGGGTAGCCCTGTGGGCCCGGCGCGCTGTCGTCGGTGCTTTGCTTGTTAGCGTACAGGCGCAGGGTGACCTGGCCATCGGGCGCGTCCACCGCGCCAGTAATGCGGCCCATGACGTCGTTGCTGTAGACCACCGAGTTGTCGACGATGGTGGTCGTCTGTGGTGTGCTGCCATCGACGGTGTAGTCCAGCGTGATCGAGGCGCCGTGGTCGTAGGGTTCAAAGGTGTAGCGGCCATCGCCGTACACGGTGATCGCGCCCTTGTCAGGCAGTTCCAACGTCTGACCGATGGTGACGGGCTGGCCGTTAGCAGTCACGTTTGTGACCACACTACTACCATCCGATGCAGTACCTTCCAGTTGGCCTTCTACCTCGGAGCTATTAATCTTGTTTTCTTCCTTCAACGCCACAGTGGTAGCAGTTACGGTGGTTACAGTCGGCGGGAACATGTCGTGGATCGACACCTGCACCTGATACTGCTTGCCATCACTGTCAGTGAGGGTGAGCTGATCATTCAACGGTGCGTTGCTTGCGGCAAGTGCACCAGCCAAGCCTGTATTGAGCACGTAGCTCCATTCGCCGGTGGCGGTGTTGAAGGTGAAGGTGCCGTAGGTACCGGCCAGCGTGGTCGGCGTATTGAAGCCAGTGAGCGCTTCGCCATAGCGGTCCAACACGCTGCCCGAGACCGTAGTGGTGCCGTCAAGCGCAGCCTGCGCACTGGCGCTCCCCTGCACATACTCGATGTTATCGTAGTAACCAGTGATCACCGGTGCTGGCGGCGCGGCAACCGTGTAGGCCTGAACATCCTTCGCGCTATTGCCTGCGGCATCGCTGACGGTAGCCGTGGCCAAGCCGTCCTTCAACAGTGTGGCGTGTTCCTTGATGACCTTCGCCGACCAATTGCCATTCGCATCGACCGTGCCGGTGACGCTGATCGGGTTATTGTCGGCACCGAGAATTGGATCACCATTGGCATACTTGAAGGTCACCGTGACGTTGGTGCCCACATCCACGCCCGACACCGTGCCATTAATGATGAATCCATCTACCATCTTCTCATTCCAATCCACGATGTCATTGCCATCCGCAACGTGGGTGATTGTGATCGTCGGTAAGACTGTATCCACAGAAATCGGACGCGTTGCCTGGACAGCAGGGTTGCCCGCCGTATCGGACACATCCGCAGTTACGGTCAGCGCACCTTGCGGTAACAGCGTTACATGCGCCCGTGGCACATCCAGCGTCCAGGCATTATCCGTCACCACAGCCGTATAGGTCTTGCCATTGAGGGTAACTGTTACCGACTGGCTATTCTCTACGCCAGTGGTGGTGCCCCTGATGGTCAAGTCTTGCTGGGATTCAGCCGCATTGATCACGTCGTCACCCGCCAACGGGCCAGTGATGCCGATCGTTGGTGCGATAGTGTCAATATTGACGTTGCGATTGCCAACGTTACCTGCGTTACCAGCCTGATCGTAGTAACTCCCAGCGGCAATCGTCAGCGGCACCATCGTTTCGGTGTTTGTCGCTGCGGTGACCGTACCCGTCCAGGTGAGTCCGCCATCGCTCGTGCTCAGCGTACCCAGCTTGAGATTGGCTGGATTACCTAGCAAAGCCAAAACCTCCGCTGCCGATAGTGCATTGCCTGCATCATCATGCGGCACTTCGGTAAACTTAATGGTCAACTCGCCAGAATTACTCTCACTAACACCATTTAGCACGTTTGGATCCACCGTGATCGTCACTGTGGGAGGCGTTTTGTCCACGGTAATCGTGTGCAAATCCTGTGCATAATTACCTGCGCTGTCGGTCACGCTTGCAGTGATCTGCGGAGAACCTGTGAGCAAAGCCACATCTTCGACAGGCACTGTTACAATCCAGTTCCCGCTCGTCTCGACTATTTCGAATGTATAAGACTTGCCACCGATCTGAACCTTGATAACCTGGCCGTTTTCCACGCCTGTGGTCGTACCACTGATGGTCAAGTCTTGCTGGGATTCAGTCGCATTGATTACGTCGTCAACAGCCAGAGGACCTGTGATCGCAATCGTCGGTGCGGCGATGTCCACGCTGATCGGGTTGCTTGCCTGCGTTGCAGGGTTGCCAGCCTTATCGCTCACGTCAGCAGTCACAGACACAGAACCTGTTGTAGGCAGTTCGCCCACAGCTTCCGCCGGTACCGTCACGCTCCAGGCGTTGTCCGTCACCGTCGCGGTGTAGGTCTCGCCGTCCACGGTCACCGTCACCTGCTGGCCGTCTTCCACGCCTGTGGTCGTACCACTGATGGTTAATGGCTGTCCTTTTTCAGTCGCATTGATTACGTCGTCAACAGCCAGAGGACCTGTGATCGCAATCGTCGGTGCAACGGTATCAACCGTAAATTTAATTTCTGTCGGATCCGAAACATTCCCAGCTTTGTCAGTTTGACGTACGCTGATGCTGTTCTCACCTTCTTGCGCAACCGGTTTATTACTGCTCCATGTCACACCGCCATCAGTGCTGTATTCAACCAATGCACCCGCTTCGGTACCGCTTACGCTGTAGCTACCGTCGTTGGTGATGAAATCATCTGCTGTACCACTGTCGGTAGTCAGAGTAATCACCGGTGCCGACACTGTAGTATCCAAGGTGAAGGTCAATGATGCTGGTGAAGACATGTTACCTGCTACGTCTGTTTGACGGACGTAGATCGTATTTTCACCTTCAGCTGCAACCGGGGCTGTGGTGCTCCAGTTCGTGCCATCAGTGCTGTATTCAACCAATGCACCCGCTTCGGTACCGCTTACGCTGTAGCTACCGTCGTTGGTGATGAAATCATCTGCTGTACCACTGTCGGTAGTCAGAGTAATCACCGGTGCCGACACTGTAGTATC
>NZ_VPAS01000029.1:0-10265 GCF_013419125.1 Acinetobacter sp. YH12102
CTTTTTAAATGACTTTAGCAACTCGATAAACAGTTGCAACTCCACAATTCACTGCTTTGGCAATTTCTTCCTTAGTCATATTGCCAGCTGCTAGTAATTCTTTTATTCGTTTGTGCTTAGCCTCATTGGCTTTCTTACCTGTTGGCTTGTAACCCGAACGTGCCAAGCCCTGCTTAATACGTTCTATACGTTTCTCATTGTCCAGGCGGGCCATTGTTGCCAGGAGATCAATCAACATATTGTTGATGAGATCCAGGATTGAATGAGTAATGCTGTCATTGGTTTGAATCATTTGGTAGGTAGTAGGAAGATCTGCTACGACTAAACGAAGTCCCTTCTCCTGGATCCTGCGCTTCAGCTCTTGAAAATCCTGTTGGGTTAGGCGTGATAATCGGTCAATACTTTCAACCAACAAGGTGTCGCCTTGATTTGCTTCTGACAGTAGCTTATTCAATTCAGGTCGGTCTAACTTCGTACCACTATAGTTTTCCACGTACACAATGGTTTCGCCCAAATTCAAGTTTTGGTTTAGATCCTGAAGAATCTGCAAAGCCCTTTCTGCATCTTGATCTTTAGTTGAAGCTCGTAGATAAATACGTGTATTCATTTCTATCATTTAATCTTAATTCTGTTAGATTAATGATAATACTATCATTTAATTATCACATTAAGTCTAATGATAGAGGTTGTATGCGATTTGGCTCTTTATCATTCAGCTATAGTCTTTTGATAAAAAAAGCATGACTAAAAGCCATGCCTTGGGAATTCATATAACGTGTATTATGTTAATTTTAGGAAAATTAAAGGATTCTTAGATCATGATAGTCCATATTATAAGAGAAGCTTGTTGTTCCCAAGATGATCAATTAGGCCCTTTAGAAATACAATTAGAATTTGATGAAAATGTAACATTAGAACAAGTAATAGAGGAAATCTGCACAGTAAAATTTCTTCAATATAGTTCTTCACATAACCATATGATAGGAACAGCAGATGATCAAAAAATAGTAGAAATACTATTACCTCAAGAAGAAATAATTTTTCATATTCAGAAAGATAATTTAGTTAAAAATTTAATAGCTGAAAGCGGATTCAGCTTCTCTTTTATAAATAGTATTTTCGACATTAAAGATAAAACAATGACTGAAAATAAACCTAACAAATGTCTAGAAGAAAGAAGCCTTTTACAAAATCTTATTTTTTGGAAATAAGTTATATATTGAATCAATTAACATAATGGCGGTTATACGAACTATCTTTGTAATGCATATTGCATTACAATATTCTCATGCATTCAATAAATGGGAAAATGATGGCTACTGTTAATTTCAGGGTCGATGAAGCCCTTAAAGAAAAGTCTTATTCCATCCTAAAAGAACAAGGAATTGCACCTACTGAGTTCTTTACTAATATTCTTGAATATATTGCTACGACTGGAAAGCTTCCAGTACAAAAAGCTTTACTCTCAGAAGAGGATACCGAGCTATTAGCGATTGTTCGTAAACGTGTTAATGATCCTAAAGAGATGTTCGAGGAAGTCACATTAGATGACTTATAAGCTTTTACGTCATAAGGACTTCACTGCAGAATGGGAAAAGCTTCCTAGTGCTATACGAGATCAATTCAAGAAAAAATTAGCTAAGGTAATAGAGCAACCACATATTCCAAAGAATATGCTTAAAGGTGATCTTGCAGGCTGCTATAAAATAAAATTATTAAAAGCTGGTGTCCGACTTGTTTACCAGGTCAAAGATGATCAGGTAGTTATTTTGCTAATTACCGTTGGAAAACGAGCTGATAGCATTGTTTATGATGAAGCAAAAAAGCGGATAAAAGACTAAAAATGGGAGCTGCATGCCCCCATTTTTGGCTTCGTATAACGCGTATTATGTTAATTTTAGAAAATCTGTTTTAGTTTGTACCTTTTCAAAATTATGTAAAAAGCAAATAAAACACTTATCCAGAACAAATAATCAAAAATAAAATATAAGAAGATAAATTGATCTATTCCTATAATAATATTTAAAGGATCTAGCGCTATACTCCCACCTGGAGATATTTCACCATCTACTAAAAACTGTAAGGGAAATCCTCCTCCAATGACTTTAACTTTTTCAAGCTTGTCTACAACTATACGATCCACTAATATATATTTCTGATAAAACAAAGATAAATAAGTAAAAATAAAAGATAAGCAATTGAAGTATAAAAATTTTTTCATAATTTTCTCTCATATGTCTACTAATTTTAACAATTTTTAATCAGAGCTTTTTGGAATAATTTGCTTTAATTTCTCTATTATTTTCTCAAAAAATTCCTTTAATATGAAAAGATTAGAATTTATTTTATTAATTTTCCTTGCAGCCTGTAGTCCAGTTACAGAAAAAATAGAATCAAATATAGTTGTTCCACGTATTCACTATACAGGGGGAGCAGATAATGCAAGTTATAGTGAGGCTAAGCTTATTAAGGAAGGTAAATGCTTATATCTAGAACATGCTGATGGCTCTAAAGTTCTGCCAATTTTTGCTACGAAAACTATAGATTGGAATACAGAAACTAAGAGCTTAAAAGTAGATTCAGACACTTATTTTTTAGGTGATAAAGTAGCATATGGAGGGGGCGGCTCCTATCCTCTAGAAAAAAATAATTATTCTTGGATAACTGAAGTAGATCATGGCTGTGATACCTCACAAGTTATAGTTATTAATAAACTCATAAGACCAATTGAAGAACTACCAAAATGAAGAATAGCCTATTTTACTGTCTTACATTAGTTCTACTTATAGGATGCCAGCCATTTGAAAAAAATGGATATATTTTTATTAAAAATCAGACTGATTATCCAATTACAGACCTTAAAGTAACTTATATTAGTGCTCAAAAAACTTATAGCTTAGGTACTCTTTATCCTTATTCAGAATATAAATACGCCATCAATTACGAGCAGCACAATGAGGATTCAATAATCTTTTCATATTTAGATAAAAATCATAAAGAGATTAATCAAGAAGTAGCTACGTATGCAGCCAAATATGATAGGAAAAGTTATGAAATAGTTATTCAATAGAATATAAATTACAATTACTAATTGAATAAAAAAACTTCAATTTGAAATTTCAAAAACTTGATTTTTCCACTAAATAACTATCCATTTAACATAATGGGCGTTATACGCAATACACTTGTATATTAATTGAAATATCAATGACTTAAAATTTCACACTCAACCCTAAAATCCGTAAAAAGCCGACTTTGAAACAAGTCGGCTTTTTTATGAACGGTTTTGATATGTTTTGCCAATAATTTTGTTTAAAAAGTAGTCAATTTTTCGGTTTTTTAAATTTTATCAATGCTTCAATGTCCAAAACTATCCACATTTTTTGTGGATAAAATTTAGGCTATTTTGTACGCTTAGGCTCACATCAATCTCGGCCCTTTGCTGCTATGCGGCATACTGGAATTTTCATATGATTAATTGGTCAGGAACAGGATGTTCCTTAGAATTACAAAGAATGAGCACCAGGATGGGGCCAGATACGACAAGCACTAAGACAGCACAGACCTAAAGTTCCAATAAAAAACCCTGGCAGGATGCCGGGGTTTTTTATTACTTAAGACACAAGCACATGCTTCTTGATTACATTAGAAATTTCTTCACTAAAAACCACCTCAACATCATTATTCCCAGAAGTATTCAAAGGCTTTTTCACGACAGTAAAATATTGCGTATCTTTAATATTTTTATCAGTTGGTTTTAAAGAAATAATAGCGTAAGTGAATCTTGGATCTTCTGTCTCCATATAAGAAATATCTTTAACCTGATAGGTATGACGATAATTTTTAAGTGGTATTAGTTTAAATTTTGGCTCTGACATGGGAATTCCTAGAGGCCTCTGACTTTTAATAGTGCATATCAGGGGCATATATACCAAATTGATGAATTATCAACTCTTGGTTCATTCTGACACAAGGTTTTCGACATAGCATTTGAATATAAAATCAGGGCTTTCTCATTTCTTGCTCGATTAAATAAAGAAAACTACTTAACAGTGGACCTAGAATTATAATTCTAGTATGATCTTCTCATTGTTTTTTCCGGATCCTTATGTGAACTATCTCAGTTTTTTTAGTGGTGCTTTGGGTTTAGATTTAGGCTTAGAAAGAGCTGGATTTAAACCCTTAATGTACTGTGAGTTTGATAAAAAATGTCAGGAAACCATTAAGCTAAATCAGCCAAATGTTCCACTATTAGATGATATTCGAAATTACTCAGCAAAAGATATTCTTCAGGAAATAGGCCTCTCAGAAAAAGATCGAATTGATTTAATCGTTGGTGGTCCACCATGCCAAGCATTTTCAACAGCTGGTGCTAGACGTTCATTTGAAGATGAACGAGGTAATGTATTTATTCACTACCTTCAACTTGCAACAGAGCTAAAAGCTCGTTACATCGTTATAGAAAATGTACGAGGACTCTTATCAGCTGTTTACAAGCCATCAGACCACGATGAAATTTCGTTAAAAGATGCAAAAGGCACAGCCTTAGAATACGTTGTTCAATTCCTTGAATCTAAGGGATATGGCGTATCTTTTAATTTATATAATTCTGCAAATTATGGTGCACCACAAATCCGTGAACGTGTTGTAATTATTGCATGTGCAGATGGCTCTAAAGCTCCATATCTAAATCCTACTCACAGTCAAAATGGCGAATTTGGGCTTAAACCGTGGACAACTCTAAAAGAAGCTATCTCTGATTTAACACCTGAGAAAAATCAAGCCTGTGCTGCATTTCCAGAAAAAAGACTTAAATATTATCGCCTATTGAAATCAGGTGAAAACTGGAGAAACTTACCTGAAGATCTTCAAAAAGAAGCAATGGGTAAGTCTTACTACTTAGGTGGTGGGAAAACGGGTTTTCTAAGACGATTAAACTGGAATAAGCCTAGTCCTACGCTTGTTACTAGCCCAACTATGCCAGCAACTGATTTAGCTCATCCTGAAGAAGATCGTCCACTAAGCGTGGCAGAATATGCTCGAATTCAGCAGTTTCCTGATCATTGGAAATTTGCAGGTAAATTAGTGGATCAATATAAGCAAATAGGAAATGCTGTTCCTGGTGACCTTGGATATGCAATTGCTCAAACGATTGTTAATCATGATCAAGGTAATGACATACAGCCACCAGAAAACTTTCCTTTTTCTCGCTATAGATTCACAACAGAAAAAGATTGGAAAAAAGCTTTTCAGAAGAAATGATTAAGATAGATAGTTTCTTATAAACTGTAAAAAGCCTTCTTCACTCAATTGATCGCGAAATTCTTCTTCAGGAAAATTTTCCCAATTTGTATTAGTAGCTCTTTTTTTAGATGGTTTGGAATATGTTCTGAACCACTTTTCAATCGTCGTACCATGACGAATAGCTGAAGATGAAGAGTTCTCTGTATTATCTCTATTCTTTACCTGAACAGCTTCCCAAAGCTTTGTTGATTTATTATATTTAATAAAATCAATTGCCCTAACAAAATCGCCCGCACACCAAACCCACCCATGCGGTTCAAGCACTTGTGCAATATATCTTTCTAAAAGCGCACCTACTAAATTTTCCGCGGACATAGACAGCTGATGTTCAACCTTAATTTGTTCAGTCTGAATCTCAGTGAAACCACAGCATTCTTGCAGAATGACACTAACTGCATCGTCTGGAATAGTGGTTGGTCTTGATAAAGTAAGTTTCTGTTCTTTAGATCTTACATAGCATTCATGCAAAGCATTTATACCTTCATCAGAATCTAAATTTAGACGTTTGCTTCTGCTTGAAAGTCGATCAGGATTATCTTTAAGAAAATTTAGTAAAATTTGAAATTTTGGATCGTACATTAATTTTAATCTATTAAAAAAATCACTATCTTATGCGAAGAACTGATTGAAAACTATTTTATCTTTCACTTAATTTTCATTCTTTTTTATATAATCTAGAGCCTTTCTGACTTCATTTGATTTTGATTCAAGAACCACATTAAATTCTTTTAAGTGTTTATATTTATTTAATTTTTTAACATAATTAGCCACGGTATTATTAGAACATCCTAAAAATTTTGCTATGTCTTTTTGATATAGACCATGGTTTACGTAAAGCTCATAAGCCAAAAGTTGCTTTAATCCAACTGGGGTATCAAAAAACTTCTTGTCGAACATACTCACTAAAAACCACATATAAACAGGTCTGTTATCATCCCATAGATAGAAATATTTAACATAAAATCTCTTATACGAAATTCATCAGGCTACCGCCACTATACAAGGTCACACACCTTACACTTTTTTAACACTTGATCGCGGATCTAACTTTAGAAATGAATAGATCAATTGAATTTTGGTTCTTGGAAAAATCCAGCAGTAGCCCGTTTACTTTAGATCGGATCTCTTTCGGATCAGTCAGCTCTCCATTCATTAAGTTTTTCAGTAGCCCACCCACTTTATTCATATCTGATTTTAGGCTGCGAATTTCCTGGATTGTCTTTATATCAGTCAGACTTTTAGGTTGGTAACCCAAGCCTAAATCACGCAAATACTGAGAGGCCGACAAATTTCCCTGGGCCGCATTTTCTTCAATTTGCTTTTTTTCAGCTTCAGTTACCACAACTTGAATTACTTTTTGGCGTATCCGTTTCGGCTTTTTCTGTTCAGTCATTTTTTGATTTCCAGTACATTTTGGCTATGCCAAAAGCTCCGCAGGACAAGATGCTACGTTGAGCTGAAAGCGAATAAGTAGGGTAATTTATATAACCAAGGCTTGCCATGTTATATAACATTACACATCTTGCCAATATCACTGAAAGTTCAATTGCACATAAACGCATATAATTGCACATCAAAATGAATAAAAACTATTTAAAAGCTTATAGTTGCAGATAATTTCATATAAAATCGTATAAAAGCTCTTAATTGCATATAGTTGCACATAATTGCATAAATTAAGGAAAGAGGAAGTTATTATGGTTACCAGGCATGGCGCTAAAAAATTCATCATCTCTGTATTACCTGAAATAGAAAAACGGCTAGAAGCTGGTCATACAATTAAGGAAATCCACGCTGATTTACCAGAGCTAGCGAACAATATTTCTTACAGTTCAGTTCTGAGAAATTTGAATAAAATGGGAATGAGTGAAAAAAAGGTACATTTACATAAAATAGAAAAATTAGAGTCCCAGGATATGGTCCCTACTTCTAATGAAAAAATGAAAATGACGAATGCAGAAAGAAATACAGAAAAATTGAAGACTAAAAAACCTGTTTTTTCTTATGACCCTCATACAAAAGGTAAAGATTTTATCTAATCACTATAAAACTTAGCTTTTAAATGCACTCATTTGCGATTTAAGCTCAAATTCACACTGGAAGGTACAGAACGAGTGTCTACGAGTGAAATCGCTGAAATTCGCGCTTAGACTCTCTGAAAAACAATCTTTTAGATATTAGAAACTAAAAACTTTTTAATTACATATAAAAATTCGATTCTAGATCGAGTGTAGCGAGCAAAAAAGCTCTATGAGCGAAGCGAATGCATCGTGCTTTTGCTTTTTATTGAAGTCACAACGAGATGAGCCAAAAAATTGCCCCGACGAATCGAGCGAAAGCGAGATTCAATAGAGTTTGAGCGTAGCGAAAACCAAGGGCATTTTTCACTCCTTGGGCTTTTAATTATTTTAAAGTTTTTAAATGCTTTTAGACATGCTGAAAGCCTTTGCTTACAATGCTTTCAAGGGTTATATGACTACGTTTACCTACCAATATGACTACGTTTACCTACCAATATGACTACGTTTACCTACCAATATGACTACGTTTACCTACCATAAGTCTACTTATTTTTTTTTGTAGATTTAACTACGTTTACCTTGCATTTAACTACATAATATTTTATATAGATTTATATTCAGAAATAAAAAAGTAGACTAATAACATGCGAGATCTAGTTGTAAAAGATAATGCTTTAATTAACGCAAGCTATAACCTAGATCTAGTTGAACAGCGACTTATTCTTTTAGCTATTGTTGAAGCAAGAGAAAGTGGTAAAGGCATTAATGCAAACAACCCTTTAGAAGTGCATGCAGAGAGCTATATCAATCAATTCAATGTTGCAAGACAGACTGCCTATCAAGCATTAAAGGATGCTTCAAAAGATTTATTTGCTAGACAATTTAGCTATCAAGAGATGAATAAACGAGGAAACATCGAAAACGTACTAAGCCGATGGGTTAGTGAGATTCGTTATATTGATGCTGAAGCGACTGTTAAGTTAATTTTTGCACCCGCTATTGTTCCATTAATTACTAAACTCGAAGAACAGTTCACTAAGTATGAATTACAGCAAGTTAGTAATCTCAGTAGTGCTTATGCTGTACGCCTATATGAATTATTGATCGCATGGCGTAGCACTGGCCAAACTCCTGTTATAGAGCTTGAAGAGTTTAGAAAAAAAATTGGTGTGCTTGATGATGAGTACACAAGAATGGGGAACTTTAAAGACAGAGTCTTACATCTAGCTATAGATCAAGTTAATGAGTTTACAGATATCACTGTTAAATATGAGCAGCATAAAAAAGGACGTTCAATTTATGGCTTTTCATTCTCATTCAAGCAAAAGAAAAACGTTAACAAACCAAATCTAGAAGCTAGAGATCAAAACACCTTAGATATTTTCACCAAGTTAACAGATGCCCAGCGTCATTTATTTGCTAACAAATTGTCAGAACTGCCTGAAATGAGTAAGTATTCTCAAGGCACCGAAAGCTATCCGCAATTTGCCGTACGAATTGCCGAAATGCTATTAGATGCTGAAAAATTTAAAGAACTATATCCATATCTAGTAAAGGTTGGCTTTCAAACAAAATAAAGATAATGTTCAGTAATATGCTCACCTGAACATCCTTGTACATGAACAGAGGGATTGTATTGAACACTACAAAATTTAGCGTTATGGACGCAAGTAAAGCCTTTAAAAAATCACGGACAACAATATATGAGGCTTTAAAAAATGGTGAATTATCAAGAGATAATAATGGTCTAATAGACTTATCTGAACTTATCAGAGTTTATGGCAACCCAATCGGTGTTCAGTCCAGTACACGTACTGAACAAGTTCAGAAGGATGTACAGGTACACGTTCAATCTGAAGTCGAAAATCTATTAAAAGATCAGATTTCTTTACTAAAAAATCAGTTAGATTTAGCAAATCAAAGAGAAAAGTCTTTGATGCAACATATTGAAGATCTTACTCATAGAATTGAGTTTAAAGGCACCTTAGAACAGTCACAACAAGAAAATATTGATAAGCTAAATGAATCTACAAATTCAAATATAGCAACGGATCCTCGGTCACAGACTGACTCTAACTATGACGAATTGACTACTTCCGAGAGTAAACGGATCCATCTTCCTGAGCATGTTGAACCAGAACCTAAAAAACGTAGTTTATTTGGCCGGGTGCTGAATGCCGTATTTGATAATGACTGAGAAATAAGGGAGAAGGATCATGCCAAAATTGAAAGATATTGTTCTGGGTATTGTGGTTGCTCCTGTACTGATCCCGATCATGCTGATTGCGTCTTACCAGGATAAAAAGGCGCTAAAGAAAGACCTAGATAAACGCCAAAAAGAAAAAGACCAGGCTTCCTGATTATTCACCTGGGCTTATCAAAGCCGTGGAACTTTGCTCAATAAGTAAGCGTGGAACATGAATAATCATAAAAAAAGCCCATTCGAGGGGGAATGGGCTTTTTAATAGTATATAAGAAATTGATTTCTAAAGAGAATTATAACGCACTTCGTATAAGGTGTATTATGTTAATTTTAGGAAGTCTTTAGAGTTGGCCTTCAAGTAACTGACCTATTTCTAACCTGGTATAGCCACGTTCTTTAAAGATCAAAATAATTGCTTTTCGATAGTTCTCACAATGAGCAGTTTTATACTTATTAATTAATTGGATTTCGGAATTAAGCTCGAGGTCATTTTTTATCGTCAATACTTCCGTAGAGACTTTATTAAAAATCTTGAAATTAAACATACAGGCGCTCTTTATCAATATTGTAGCGGCCCGACTACAACAAACACCTGCCTCAGCTTAGCTAGACACCCTTGGGCGCAAGGATTACAAATTCAGCAGGATTCTGCAAGCTTTACCCAATTGAAAGCATTATTATTCATCTAAATACCCGGCCATTTAACATAATGGTTGTTATGCGAAATTCCTAGCATA
>NZ_VPAS01000030.1:0-10069 GCF_013419125.1 Acinetobacter sp. YH12102
AACTCGCACTATTTAAACAGCACAAATTCGGCAGTAAAAACGAACATCTCACTGCAAAACAAATCCATCTCTGGGATGAAGCGGTCGAAGAAGATATTGCAGCCGTTGATCTGGAACTGGAACGGCTAAATGCAGATAAAACCGATGCAGTGACACACAAAGCCAAAACCAATAAACCTAAACGTCGACCACTGCCAGATCATCTATACACCATCCGTATTGAGCATGAACCTGCATCAACCCAATGTGCTTGTGGCTGCCAACTCCGTCGTATCGGCGAAGATATCAGTGAAAAACTGCATTTCAGACCGGCACAGTTCTATAAGGAACAGCATGTGCGTGGTAAATGGGTCTGTGATCAGTGTGACACTCTGACTCAGCAAGCGATGCCCGCCTATGTGATTGATAAAGGCATTGCTTCACCTGAATTGCTCAGCCATGTGCTGGTATCGAAGTATGCCGATCATTTGCCGCTGTACCGTCAACGTCTGATCTATCAGCGGGCGGGAATCGAACTTTCTAGATCAACGTTATCTGACTGGATTGGTCGCTGCGGTGTGGAACTGGAGCCTCTGGCCAATGCCTTAAAAGAGGTGGTACTACAACAGCAGGTGATCCATGCCGATGAAACGCCGGTCACCATCATGCGGATGGGTGATGATGAGAAAAAACCGAAGAAAGGTTATGTCTGGGCCTATGCCACTACACAGTACAATCCAGTTCAAGCGGTGATCTATGACTTTCAGGATAGCCGTTCAGGTCAGCATGCAGAAGAGTTCCTGAATGGCTGGCAGGGCCATCTGGTCTGTGATGATTACAGTGGTTATAAAGCACGCTTTAAATCAGGCGATGTCATTGAGGTGGGCTGCATGGCGCATGCACGTCGTAAATTCCATGAACTGCATGTGACCGGGAAAAGTCAGGTCGCTGAACAGGCATTGGTGCTGATTCAGAAACTGTATGCGATAGAAGCAGAACTCAGGAAAAAGACCGATGGTACAGCGGAAGACCGCCGCGAATACCGACAACAGCATAGTCATTAATGGCAAGAAGCTTTCCTAGTCAGGTGAATGAAATTCATGCACGTGTAGCAGTCCTCAACAGATTTACGGAATTAGGTCGACCACTTACCCAAGTTACGCCTTAAATTTGGCTCAATTAGGGGCGCTTTGCATTTCAAATCTTTGTGCAACAAAGCCGTATTCACATATAAAAAGCACAAAAACAAAATTATTTACACCCTCAAATTTATTTACAGGCTCACTCAAAACTATCTTTCTCTTAAAGCCTCTTGCGCTTTATTAAATGGTTTTATTAGATAATCTAAAATCGTTTTCTCCCCTGTTTTAATATCGACTGTTGCAACCATGCCAGGAGTAATACTGAATTGTTTGCCTGCTTTATTCATCAATTTTCCTGAATCCGTTCGAATATACACTCGATAATAAAATTGATCTTGCTTAACTTCATCTCTCAATGTGTCTGGTGAAATAATTGAAACTTTTCCTTTCAACCCACCATAAATAGAATAATCATAGGCAGTGATCTTCACGAGTGCATCTTGCCCAGGATGAATAAAAGCAATATCTCGCGGTGAAATACGTGCCTCAACCAAAAGTTGTTCATCCAGAGGAACAATTGTCATCAACTTGCCATTTTGAGAAATCACTCCGCCAATAGTCATAACATCAATTTCTTTAACAATTCCTCGTACAGGTGATTTAAAAAGAGTACGATTTAAAGAGTCTGATTTACCTTTTACGACTTGTAATTGCGTTTCGATATCTGTGTTGGCTTTTGCCAACTCTTCTCGAGCTTTTACCAAATATTGATTTCTCACATCATTCATTTGATTGCGCAAATCAGTTGCTTGGCGCTTGAGCCGCAATACTTCGACTTCACTAGCTGCACCTTTAGCTACTAATGGTTCAGTCATTTGTAGCTCCTGTTCAACTAAAATAAGTGCCTGTTGTAAACCTGACAAAGATTCTTCTATATTAGATCGTCGTGAATGATACAGTGCTGTTTCTTCTTCAACTAAACTTCGCTCTTTAAGTACTTCACTCGGAAACTTTAAAGCAGTTCCATTGACTTCTGCACGTAATCGCGCTGCTGTTGCTTGTGATGCCAGTAGTAAGGAAGCAGATTCACCAACATTTGATGCAAAGCGAGTTGGGTCAAGTTGGGCAAGTACCTGCCCTTCTTGTACGATTTGCCCTTCATGCACATAAAGCTTTGTTAAAATTCCACCTTCAAGAGACTGTACCACTTGTTCTTTAGATGAAGGAATGACTTTACCAGTACCAGTTGAAACCTCTTCAAGTTTAAAAAACCATGCCCAGATCAATAAAGCCAGAAGCCCCGAACAAATAATCCAAATAAATAGACTGGGTCTGGGCAATGGTGGTTCTAAATCTTGAACTTTTACAGCATCTTTTCTTTCTATAGGATTTCTAATCATGATGCTGTACTCGCTATATTGGTTTGAGTATTACCTAATACTTGCTCTTTAGGACCATCCATAACAATTTTTCCATCATGTACTACAATAATTCGATCCACCAACTCAAGTACTGCTCGACGATGGGTTGCAATGACTAACGTTCTTTGGCCCAACCAGCCTTTCAGGTTGTCAATCAATTGTTTTTCAGAAACGTCATCGATTGCGGCTGTCGGCTCATCAAGCAATAGAATATTTGGTTGACGAAGTAATAATCGTGATAAAAGTAAAGCTTGACGCTGGCCACCAGAAAAACCAACACCACCTTCTAAAATTTGATGATCTAAACCTTCTTTCTTATCTAATACAAAGTTTAATGCCCCAGTGAGCTTGAGCACATTTAAAAGCTCTTGGTCAGTCGCCAAAGGTGAGCCTAATGTCAAATTTTCACGTACAGAGCCAAAAAACAAATGTGGATTCTGATTGAGTAAGCCCATATCTCGACGTACATCCGTTGGATCAATTAACCCCAAGTCAACCCCATCTAATTTGATTTTCCCTTGAACAGGCTCCTGCATCCCAGATAGCAACTGTAATAGCGTTGATTTGCCTGCACCATTACGACCTAAAATCGCTATTTTCTCACCAGTTTGAATTTCAAGTTTCGGAATGATGAGAGTAGGTTTTGCATCGTTTTCACTATATTTGAAGACAATATTATTAAGTTCATAATGTCCATTCAAAACAGGCCTATGAATTAAATGTGCATTTGGTGCTTGGTCAACTGGTTTCTTCATAAGCTCATCTAAACTTGTCTTAGCAACTTTAGCTTGTTGAAAACGCCCTAGAACTCCTGAAATCTGTGTAATTGGTCCTAGCATGCGCGATGATAAAATTGAACAAGCAACTAATGCACCTGTAGTCATTTCCCCTTTCATTACAGCAAAACATCCAACCAGTACGACAATCGCAAAAGTAAGCCCTTGCACTTTCTGAGTCCACGCCCCCACAATTCCAACTAATTTCCGTTGGCGCATTGAAATATCTGCAGCAGCTTGATTCATGTGATTCCATTGGTTCTGAAATCGAGATTCCGCTCGCAATAACTTAATATCTTCTATACCTTGAACAGCTTCCACCAGTGTTGCATTGCGAATAGCACCTTCACGCATTCCTTCAGATGCTAATTTTGCCAATGGCTTTTGAATCAAAATTCCAGGAATAATCATTAAAGGTACAACCAAAACCATGACCCAGAACAGATTGCCACCGATCAGCCAAAAAATGGCCAAAAACAAAAAGAAGAAAGGCAAATCTGCAATCGCTGAAATGGTTGTAGAAGTGACTAATTCACGAACACCTTCCAATTCACGTATTTGCGAAATAAACGTACCTGTGGATTTGGATCGCTCTTTATTTTTAATTCTTAAAGCATGACCAAATACCTTATCTGAGATTTTTAGATCTGCACGTTTTCCGATAATGTCTGATAAATAAATACGTGCAACTCGTAAACAAAATTCAAATATTGCTGCAATTAGTACACCACCGGCTAATACCCATAAAGTTGGAATAGACTGTGCAGGAATAACTCGATCATAAACATTCATTGAAAATAAAACTGTCGCCAATGCAAGTATATTGGCCATTAATGATGCAAACATCACATCCAAATAGCGTTTCCAGTCTTTGAGTACAATCGTCCAAAACCAGTTCTGCTCATATGGTTTAATATACTCATCAATACGGACATCAGGAATTGATTTCTCAGGTCTTAAAATATAAACATTGTTCACATTTTCTTTTAATAACTCTACAGTAAGTACTTGTGCTAATCCCTGATCACCACTGAACTGAATATTCGCATTCCCATTGGCATCGAGTTGATTCAATACGCCAACTTGCCCATCTCTCATTTGAATAAGAAGTGGTAAACGCCACGGATTCAAAATATCTTCACTAAATTCAGTTTTTCTTAGACTCATCCCGATCTGACGGCTCACCAAAATCAAAATATCATCAAGTGACTGGCTCGGATTCCAATCGAGTTGCAAGCGTAAACGCTCTTCAGATGGTTCGATACGATAATGTTTTGCAATTGCTAGAACGGCTTGAAGCCATGGCTGATAATTCATAGTTTTGCTCATGGTAAAATTTCAAACCCTTGAATAGAAGTATTATTTAGTTGATAAAATGCTCTTGAAGCACCAGTAACATAGATATACTGAATTAGGGCCGCGTAAATATCATATCTTGCATTTTCAATTTCCTGTGCGGCAGCATGAATTGCTTGTTCAGAATTCAATAAATCCACCACTGTGCGGGTGCCTAATTTATATTGTTCTTGATACAACTCTTTTGTCCGTGCCGTGGTTTCTTTTCTTAACGCTAGAACATCCATTTGCTTTTGCTTATTTTCGACCTGCACACGAATGAGTTGTATTTGATCTAAGACATCTAAATAAACTGTGTTAACCGCCGCTTTTGCTGCTTCTTCCGCATAATTTGCAGAACGGATTTTTGCTCGAGTCGCCCCGCCTTGGAAAAAGTTACTATTCGCTTCCAACATAACAGAGCTATAAAAACCATCATCTTCATTATTATTCGGATTTTTCCCATTCAAAGCTTGATTTAAGCTAGCTTTAATATTAATTGTTGGATAAGCGCTCAGTTTTGTTTGTTCTTTTTGTAATTTAGCAACTTGCACTGATGCCTGAGCTACGATCATCTTAGGAATTTGAGTGAAGTTTGGGTCATTGTATAAACCCGCATTACGAATGATCGTATCTGGAATATGCATCTTCACATGAGAGACGTCATAGCCTAGTAGCATTTGTAACTTTTGCTGATATTGCTTTAATTGCGTTTCTTGTATGAGTAAATTTGATTGGGCCGCTTCTAAATTTGACTGTGCCTGAATCGGATCTGCCTGACTACTAATACCCGCTTTAGCCCGTAAATTAGCGATTTCTGCAATTCGAGCAATTCCTTTGATTTGTTGATTAGCAATACGAACGATTTCTTGATAACGGTTAATATTGACCATCGCATTCGCTGTTTGATATGCAATATCATCAATGCTATTTAATGTATTTGCTTGTTCTCGTAATAACTTCGCTTCTTCTATATTGATATCGCTTTTGATTTTTCCAAAATCATATAAAACCTGTGTCGCTGATAAACTGTAAAGCTGTCTTCCCCGTTCGCCAGTCGTTAAATCAGCTGTACTAATACCACCAGAGATTTGAGGAAAATATTGTGCTTTCGCCGCATCAATGTTTGCACCTTGGCCTGCAATAGTAGCAATACTCTGAGTGATTTCAGGTCGACGCTGTAGCGCTTGATGAATTGCATCAAAAAGTGTTAGCTCAGCTTCAGAGTTAATGCTTATTTTTTCCATACCTTTAAGTTGTTGTTGAATACCACTCAATTTGATAACTGGCAAAGTATCTTGCGCTGTCTGCTCACCCCATGAGTATTTACTTAGTTCTTGAATACTCACTTGATTCAAATCTGCAGGTTGCGACGAAAAAAACTGTTCGATGTTTGCTTTAGCTGAGTCTAAATAATTTTTTGGTTTTGCTGCATAAATAGGCATTATTGGTGCACAAAACGGAAGAAACAGCACAAGCCATATCTTTGATTTTATAAAATTCATGATTTAAGCATCTTGGTAAATTCATACCGTGGGAGTTTTTCAAATGCTGCGTCATAGCATTAAATGAGTACTGTAATTGCAGCCATTTTCATTACAATTTTTATCTATCTTTATCCAAAATTAACTTAAGATAAATTCAAATTTAAAATGAATGAAAGGAGCGTTATGTTTGACATAGTGTCTTCACCTTCCGCTGCAGGAGTTACTTTGACAGTAATGCCGTTTTCAAGGTCTTCAGCTGTTAATGGACGGTTAACCAGTTCAGTGCCATCTTGATCTTTGATCACAACAGTATCACCAACGCTATAACCCGCATCTTTCGGGAAGGTTACTTTTGCATCAACTTTGCCATTCTCATCAACATCTGATGGGTTAATGACATCATCACCGCCATCTTGAATTTCAACAACTGGCGCACCTGTTAGGTCTTTTTCACCGTCACCGTCAACATCGCCCGGAACTACCAAGTCAACTGTTGAATTATCGCTGCCTTCTGGTGACGTATTGCCAGCTTTATCGGTCACTGTTGCGGTAACAACTGTATCTTTACCTTCCGCAGCAGGAGTTACTTCAACAGTAATACCATTGTTGTTAATGTCATCTTTGCTTGATGCTGTAACTTCAATTTCTTCTATTGAACCATCTGGATGAGTGATCGTAATCTTATCACCCTCTACAACTGGCTCGGTCGGCTTAACAGTCACTGTAACTTTGCCGTTGACAAGATCAGTTGGATTGATAACACCATCACCACCATCATTAATCTCAACAGTTGGTGCTGTAGGTGCTGTAGTATCTTTCGGTTCTTCATCCTTGTCATTGTGATCAATAATTGCTGCAGCGCCACCAACTACAGCAGCACCCACCAACCAAGGTAACAATCCAACGAGTTGACTGCTTTCAACAGCAGGCAATAATGCTTCTAATCCTGGAATGCCTTTAAAACCCGATACGCCATCAAACCAATATAGAACACACCCATCTTCTTCAAAAACCAAATCTGAAGCGACATCGTCATATGTTATAAAAAAATTCTCAATAACAACAACTTCACCATTTTTTAACTTAAGCACTAAGTTATTGCCATCACGGATAAATTCGTCGACGTCATCACGGCTCATTTTAGTATGAACAATAGAAGCTTCGGTTAATGTAATCTGTGTCGCATTTACTGTAGACTTATTTAATGAGTCTTTCTCAATTACAATAAAATTAGTCATATTTTTACCCAAAAAATTATATTCTTTTATCTTCTAAAACTTTAACTATTTAGTAATGCCTGTAATTTCGACAGTTACACGGCGGTCAGGCTGTAAACAAGCTTTGAGTTCTTCACGCTGTTTTACATCAAAACAACCATTCGTCACAGGTTGATTTTTGCCTGCACTAGACGTTGAAATATTATTTTCAGATACACCGTTTTGAACCAACAGGTTGCGTACTGTGTCTGCACGGTTTTGCCCCAATTGATTGTTATAGCTATCACTTCCCAAACGATCTGTGTGACCAACTAAATTAATGCGGCTTACAGAAACGAAGTTGTTATGAATTTGCGAAGCAACATTCAAGACCTCTTGACGCCCCTTTGGCAGTAAATCATTCAAGGAAGAACCGTTAAATTTAAATAAAGTGTCCGCAGCTAAATCCACTCGTATTATCTGTTCCTGAGCAGCAACCTTGTGCTTCACCTCACAACTTAAAGGCTGACCATTATTGGAAATAAAAGGTTTACCGTTTGTATTGACAGAGAGTACAAATTCATTGCTTGTTAGCTTTCCTACGTTTAAGTCAACATCACAACTTTGGCATGATTCTTCAGTACAGTTTTTTACTTTGAAATTATATGTTTCTGGTTTCAATGCATATTGAGCCGAATTATTTATATAAAAATTTCCAGCTTTAATACTGTCAATATAAAATTCAATCGGGCAATTTTGCTGTTCTGCTGTATCACCACCACAAAGCTTCTCATCTCGCTTTAATACAATAGGTTGATTATTTTCTTGCGTTTTTTTCTGAAAACGTAAATCTGATGGCTTCGTATATGGGCTTGATGTGCAAGCCGCTACCCCCAATGAAGCTACAACAGCTAAAAGTGACAATCTCAACATAACTATCCCTTGTGGACTTAGAACAATTTAAGGAACAATTTCAAGCACATTTCCTACACAAATATCTTTCCATGAATCTACTGAAAAATTATTATTGTGACGCAGTGCACATTTCAACATCTTTATATCAAAATAAATGTATATTTTGAACATTTATTTTTTGTGTCAACTGTATCACTTTATAGTTTTATTAGAAATACTTAACTAGATAGTGAACCGTACCGGGTTTATCGGAGACTTTTTTATTTAAGTTAGGCCACCTGACCTAACGGGTTAATCTTATCATAGTACATTGCTTCAAACTCAAAAGGCGATACATAACCCAGTGCACTGTGTACACGCTTTTTATTGAACCAATCTACCCAATTTAATGTCGCAAGTTGTACATCTGCTAAACCTTGCCAATCTGCTTTTAAATATTCAATCACCTCTGTTTTGTATAAGCCATTCACCGTTTCAGCCAGAGCATTATCGTATGAATCACCAGTTGTACCGACTGATGCTCGTAAATTTGCTGCTTCTAAACGATTGGTATAGCGAATGGAAAGATATTGCATACCTCTGTCGGAATGATGAATCACATTCTTTGGCATGCCTCGATCATGCAATGCTTGCTCCAGTGCATCAAGTACCATATCTGTATTCATCCGTGTTGATACTTTCCATCCAACAATTGCTCGCGAGAACACATCAATAATAAATGCGGTGTAGACCCAGCCAGAATTGGTTTGAATATACGTAAAGTCACTGACCTGAGAAGCACTGCTTCGCAAGGGTCAGGTCGATCAGCACTAAAATTCCGTTTCACTAAATCACCTGCCCGTTTTTGATCATCTCGGCTGCGGGTAGTTTGTTTGTTCTTACCACGCCAAACACCTTGTATATCTAGCTTTTGCATCAATCGAGCAACTGTACAACGTGCAATAACATAACCCTCACGTTTCAATTTTTGCCAAACTTTATGTACACCATATCGACCTGAACTTTCTTTCCAAATACGTTTGATTTGCTCTGCATGATGTAAATCATGCAGAGCACGTTTCGCTCGATGTTCTGGGTTATCAACGAGATCTAAAGCCCGATAATAGGTCGAAGCTGCAATCGGTAAAATTCTACAAATCGCTTCAACGCCATATCGATCTTTATTGTGATGGATAAAATCCACCATTATTTGTGTGGGCGGTCGAGCTCCGCCTGGGCGAAAAAAGCAGCTGCTTTGCGTAGAATTTCATTGGCACGCTTTAATTCTTTAATTTCACGTTCCATTTGCTTCATTTTTTCTTGGTCAGATATCTGTTGTACTTTAATAGGATTTTGCTGATCTAAATGCTTTTGATGCCAGGCACGCAATGTTTCAGGAGTACAACCGATTTTAGGAGCAATAGCTGTGATTGCTGCCCAAGTAGAAGGATAATCTTTTTCAGATTCAATTAGTAATTGAACCGCTCTTTCTCTGATTTCGGGGGTATAGTTTGGTTTTTTCATCGGAATAGTCTCTCAGAATATTGACTCTCCGACAAACCCGGTACGGTTCAGCTTTTAGATATTCAATCACCTCTGTTTTGTATAAGCCATTCACCGTTTCAGCCAAAGCATTATCGTATGAATCACCAGTCGTACCGACTGATGCTCGTAAATTTGCAGCTTCTAAACGATTGGTATAGCGAATGGAAAGATATTGCACACCTCTGTCGGAATGATGAATCACATTCTTTGGCATGCCTCGATCATGCAATGCTTGCTCCAATGCATCGAGCACCATATCTGTATTCATCCGTGTCGATACTTTCCATCCAACAATTGCTCGTGAGAACACATCAATAATAAATGCAGTATAAACCCAGCCTGAATTTGTTTGAA
>NZ_VPAS01000031.1:0-9761 GCF_013419125.1 Acinetobacter sp. YH12102
AGCCGATTTATGGATTCCTCGCTCCAAGCGCCTGAAACGCCCATATCAGCCTCGATATAACCGAGATTGTTATGGTGAACTGGTACAAATCGATGGCTCACACCATGACTGGTTTGAAGGAAGAGCCGCTAAATGCTGTCTGCTAGTCTTTATCGATGATGCCACAGGCAAATTGCAGCATTTACGCTTCTGTGAATCAGAATCAGCCTTTGACTATATGATTTCGACACGCTTGTATGTTGAACAGCATGGTAAGCCTTTAGCGTTTTACAGCGACAAACATTCAGTCTTTAGGGTGAATCAAAGCAGCAAGAAAGACAGCAAGATTACCCAGTTTGGACGCGTACTCAGTACCCTCAATATCGATATCATCTTCGCTAACTCCCCTCAGGCCAAAGGACGGGTGGAACGGGCCAACAGAACCCTTCAGGACCGTCTGATTAAGGAGATGCGCCTGGAAGGTATCAGTTCGATTGCAGATGCGAATAAGTGGTTACCCTGCTTTATTGAGCAGTTCAATCTCAAGTTTGCAAAGATGTCCTTTAATCCTAAGAACTTACACCGCTCTGCCACCGAAACAGCTGAGTAATTAGATGATATTTTTACCTGGCGAGAGCCACGTAGAGTCACCAATAGCCTGACCATTACTTATGATAAATGTGTATATCTCCTGGAGAGTACAGAAGAAAACCAGAGGCTGATTGGTAAATATCTTGAGTTTCTAGAATACCCGGATGGTACTGTAGCCATCATGCATGAAGGCCGGAAGATCAATTACAGCATCTTCGATAAATTAAGTCAGCTCAACCAGCGAGAGATTGTTGAGAATAAACGGTTGGGTGTTGTTCTGAATCATATCCAACAACAGCATGAAGAACTGGAACAACAAAACAAACGCAATCGTTCTCAAAAGATGCCAAGCAGACGTGCACAGAAAACAGCAATTCAACAACGAAATCTGAATCCTGTGCTTGACTTGGAAATGTCCATATAGGACATTTCTATTTGGTTATTAGGTAGGACATTTCTACTTGGGAATAACACAGTCTGTTAGAACCCATTTAAAGTGTCTATATTCTCACCAATAAAAATGTCTGGTTTATGATGGTTTTCACCATCATGGACTGGATTTAAAACAGTTCGAGATCATCGTATTACCCAGATTCGTGCTGCTGAAACCCTGAGTCGTTCCACCCGTCAAATTACCCGGTGATTGCAGCAGCTCAATCAAGCTGGTGTTTCAGGTATGGTACATGCCAGTCGTGGTCAACCTGACCATCATCGGCATCATCGCCATGATGAGCGGTTAAAATCGCAATGGCTTTCTACTTCGGAATAACCGCCCTATTCATGGGCCTTTGGAGTATTTATTTAATCATCAATCTCTTATGTGAAATCTCATGCTTAGAACCCAGGTAGAACTCTCCTAGATAAATAAATGAGCTAATTAAGCAGTATATTCGAATCATTATTTGAGCCGAATATATGCTATATTCAACTCATCTGAGATTTTTAGAGAAAGATTGCAAATGCAGCAATGGATTTGGCAAGCCCAAAACTGGACAAATTTCACATGGCAAGATTCGATTATCTTACCTAAAACCAGACAGATACATCAAAAAATAGGGATTCTTCTGGGTCAAAGTCAGTATGATCTAGCAAAAGAACAATTCACTCTAGATACTCTACTTGCCAATCTTGTTGCTTCATCAGCAATTGAAAATGAAACCATCAATGTTTTTTCATTACGATCATCTCTAGCTCAACGCTTGGGTGTCACTCTTGAACAGCCCTATCCAAGCTCAGATCGGTCAGAAGGTTTGGCCAATATCATGCTAGATGCACTTAACGATGTTAAACAACCACTGACGGCTGCGCGTCTCGCACAATGGCATCGTTGGCTTTTCAATGATCCAGACTGGACAATGCAACGTTTAAGGATTGGTCAACTTAGGGGGTCAGAGCCTATGCAGGTCGTTTCAGGTCGATTGGATTACCCTAAAGTACATTTTGAAGCACCTCCCAGAAACGGCTTAGAAGACCACTTAAATGCCTTCATAGCGTGGTTCAATCAGAGTCTGAATGATTCATTGCTTGATCCTCTGTTACGTGCAGGTATTACCCATTTATGGTTTGTTACTCTGCATCCTTTTGATGATGGTAATGGTCGTATTACACGTATACTTACAGACCTTGCCCTAGCTCAAATGGATGAACAGAGTATCCGTTTGTATGCAATGTCTACTGCGATATTAAATAAACGTAAAAGTTACTATGAGATATTAGAACAAACCCAAAAAAATGATTCTAATATCACTGATTGGCTGATTTGGTTTCTAGACACATTGAATGATAGCCTTGAAAAAACCTTAGTGCAGATCAGTCGAACATTGTTTAAAAGCCAGTTTTGGCATAAATATTCAAATTTAGCGCTGAGTGAAGAACAACGCAAAGTTCTAAATCGTTTATTAGACGGCGGAGAAAATGGTTTTGAACATGGTATTAGTGCTTCACAATATCAAAAGGTTGCCAAAGTCAGTAAGGCAACAGCCACGCGCCATTTATCAGACTTGCTTGAGAAAGAATGTATCGTCAAATTGGAAGGTGGTGGACGTAATACACGCTATCAGATCAATACGCAGTTATAGAGATGCTCAGCAATCAAAAACATGCTGTATTAAATATACGTATTTATTCACTTTTATTTATTTATTCAGAAAATATCAAAATTACTGCTATATAGCGTCATGATACAAGTTCCTATAAATTAAATTCATAAATTTCAAATATTTAATTTATAGGAAAAAGGACTAAATTTAGCTCATTTTCTATTTAACATTTATATTCATATTTTTTTCAAAATTCATTACTTATTTTCGTATATGTTTCAACGTAGCTTAAAGACATTCATTTATAGGTGTCTTTATGTCTTATCTCATTGCCAAGCATACACATGTCATTGAACATGATAGTGAAGCGATTTATGCAGCTTATCATGTTGCTGATTTTGCACTCAGCGGTCGTAACCAGCGTGATCAAAATCGTGAATTACCTTTTGCAGAAGTGAATTTGTTTAGTCAAAAAGGCTTAGGAGGAATTCGCATTCCACGCGAGTTCGGTGGTGCCTTTGTGTCGAATAAAAGCTTGGCACAGGTGTTTCGTATTATTAATAAGGCGGATTCAAGCTTAGGGCAAATTCCGCAGAACCAGATTGCGCTATTGAACATGATTAATATCATGGGTTCACAACAACAAAAAACATTTGTATTTAACGAAATATTACATGGCAAGCGTCTCGCCAATGGTGGCCCTGAGCGCAATACCAAAGACAGCAAAACCCTAAATACCCGCTTATCGATCGAAAATGAGCGTTACTTTGTCACGGGAGAAAAATTCTATTCAACCGGTAGTAGTTTTGCTGACTGGCTGGCAATTAAAGCGATTCATCCGGAAGGACATGTGGTGCTCACGCTAGTCGAACGATCACAACCAGGTCTTGAAGTGATTGATAACTGGAATGGTTTTGGACAGCGCACCACTTCAAGTGGCACGGTCAAATTAGACCATGTCGAGGTTAATCCCCTACTCATTTTTGATGAGCGTTTATTGGCAAATCAACCGAATTATCGCGGGGCATTTTCACAACTCATGCAAGTGGCGATTGATGTCGGGATTGCTGAAGCTGCCCTTGCAGACACCATTTCTGCAGTCAAACAAGCACGCCCCATCATTGATTCAGGTTTAGACAAAGCCAGCTTCGAACATTACACCCTGCAAGAAGTAGGCAAATCGATTGTGCTGCTTGATGCTGCGATTTTATTGCTTGATGAAGCAGCTGAATATTTAGATGAACTCGATCAACTTACCCAGTTCACTGAACAACAAGCCGCGTTAGCCTCAATTCGTGTCGCAGAAGCAAAAGTCTATGCCAATGATGCGGCATTACACATTTCAGAAAAACTCCTGGAACTCGGTGGCAGCCGCGCAAGTTTGCAGCAGCATAATTATGACCAGCACTGGCGTAATGCACGTGTACACACCTTACATGATCCAATTCGCTGGAAATTACATGCTCTAGGTGACTATTACCTCAACAATACCCTTCCTGCCCGCCATGCTTGGATTTAAGGATCGCGTCATGACATCGTATCAAAAAAATATTTACCTACAGCAAAATCAGCCTATTCATGTGATTCATTCGGATGCTGAGGCATTAGCGATTGCAAAAAAACTTGCGGCCCAGTTTAAAGAAAACGCTATTCAACGTGATGCTGACCGAATTTTGCCGTTTGAGGAAATTGAAGCCTATAGCCAATCAGGTTTATGGGCCATCACCGTGCCGAAAGAATACGGCGGCGCTGATGTATCCAGTTATACCGTTGCGCAAGTGATTGCACTGATGAGTGGTGTGGATGGTTCAATCGGACAGATTCCTCAAAACCACTTTTATGCCTTAGAAGTGTTACGCAATACCGGTACACCTGCACAAAAACAAAAGTTCTATGGCGAAGTTTTAAAAGGTGCACGTTTTGGCAATGCGCTTGCAGAGTTCAAAACCAAAAATTCTACACAAAAACAGACCATATTACGTAAAACCGAACACGGCTATGACATTTCCGGTGAAAAATTTTATTGTACCGGTAGTTTGTTTGCACACCGCATTCCAACATTGGTCAAAGATGAACACCACCGTGAATTTCTGGTCTTTGTACCACGCGACAGCCCAGGACTAGACATCACCGATGACTGGACTGGTTTTGGTCAAAAAACCACAGGCAGTGGCTCAGTCAAATTTCATCAAGTGCAAGTCAATGCAGAAGATATTGTCCCATTTGATGTGGCATTCTCATCACCTACACTGGTTGGTCCGTTTGCGCAAATGATGCATGCTGCGATTGAAACCGGCATTGCCCGTGCAGCCTTCGAAGAAACATTAATTCGTGTACGCCAAGCACGTCCTTGGATTGACTCAAAGGTCGATGTAGCGACAGATGATCCGCTGACCAAATTCGAACTGGGTCGTTTAATTGCCGATGTCCGTGCCAGTGAAGTCCTGCTTAAACAGGCCGCTCGTTCGATTGATGCGGCCAAACCTTCACCGACCCAAGAGAACATCGCTAAAGCTTCTTTAGATGTTGCCAAAGTGCGTGCGCATAGCACTGAAACCACTTTAAAAGTCTCATCAAAACTGATTGAACTTGCTGGCAGCCGTGGCAGCCAACGTGAAGATGGCTTGGATCGTTTTTGGCGTAATGCGCGGGTACACACCCTGCATGATGCATCCCGTTGGAAATATTACTTTATTGCCAACTATGCCGTGAATGCCGTACTGCCACCACGCCGAGGAACGCTCTAATGTCGCATCATTTATCAGTAAATCCTGCAAAAAAAATACTGCTGAATGCCTTTGACATGAACTGTGTCGGGCATATTAACCATGGTTTATGGGCACATCCTAATGATCAATCCCATCGCTTTAATGAACTCAGCTATTGGACTGATTTAGCCAAGACCCTGGAGGGTGGTTTATTCGACGGGTTATTTATTGCAGACATCACCGGTAGCTATGATGTCTATCAGAATAATTTAGACCTGACCTTAAAAGAATCGATTCAGTTACCCAGCCATGATCCAACCACACTGGTTTCTGCCATGGCAGCGGTGACTCAGCACCTAGGCTTTGGGATTACCGTTAATTTAAGCTATGAGTCGCCTTATCAATTTGCCCGTCGTTTTGCCAGTCTCGACCATTTAAGCCAAGGTCGGATGGGTTGGAACATTGTCACCGGTTATTTAGACAGTGCCGCACGCTTGGTCGGTCAACACAGCTTACAAGAACACGATACGCGTTATGAACAAGCCGAAGAATTCTTAGAACTCTGCTATCAGTTTTGGGAAGGCTCATGGGAAGATGAGGCAATTCAAAAAGATAAGATCAATCGTATTTTTACCGACCCACGCAAAGTGCATGCAATTCATCACCAAGGCCAATTTTATCAAAGCCAGGGTGTGTTCCAGGTGGCACCGTCTATTCAGCGCACCCCTGTATTATTTCAAGCCGGTGCTTCACCTCGTGGTTTAGCTTTTGCAACGCAGCATGCTGAAGCCCTATTTATTGGTGCAGACACGGCTGAAAAAGTGAAAGCCCAAGTCGCCAGAATTCGTGAGCTGGCCACACAACAAGGCCGTAATCCTGAAGCATTCAAACTGTTTGTGGGTATCACCGTGGTTTGTGCTGAAACGGATGCGCTCGCTGAAGAAAAATTGGCGGATTATATTCACTATGCCAGCCCTGAAGCGGGTCTGGCGCATTATTCAAGTTCAGTCGGTATCGATTTATCTCAGTTTGCACCTGACGAGCCAATTCCTTACCAAAAAAGTAACAGCATTGTCTCGGTCAACAATAAATTTAAAGAGCAAAGCATCACCCGTAATGATCTTGGCAAACAGCACATTTTAGGTGGACGTTATCCAATTTTTGTTGGTAGCGGTGCCCATGTTGCCGAGCAATTGATTCAATACTTGGATGACACCGGCATCGATGGTTTTAATCTGACCCGTACCGTTGCGCCTGAATCACATCAAGATTTTATCCGTTATGTCATTCCGGAATTGCAACAGCGTGGTCGTTATAAAACCGCTTATCAGGATGGCAGTTTGCGCCACAAATTGTTCCAAAACGGTGATCGACTGCCTGAGCAGCATCCTGTGCAGCAATTCCGCTATGGCATACAGGCAACCGCACAAAAACAACGTGCTTAAAAATGAATCTCAATAAAAACTGATTTAATAAAATATATAGAGGTGTGCAATGGCACAAACAGCAAAAACAAAATGGACACTGATTGGTGTGGTGACGGTGGTCATCGTGATTGGTTTAATCATCTGGAATCAACAAAAATCAAACCCTTCCAATGAATTGGTGATTGGTCTAAGCCCTTCCTTTGCCAAACCTTTACAGGTCGCGGCAGAAGAAGCCAAGGTGCAAGGACTGAATGTTAAATTGGTGGAATTTTCAGATTGGAATACGCCGAACATTACCTTGAATCATGGTGATATCGATGCCAACTTCTTCCAGCATCAACCTTTCTTAAATAACGCAAAAAAACAAACTGATTTTAAAATTAAAGCCTTCGATGTCGGTGCTGCCACCCATGTCGGTCTGTATTCAAAAAAATACAACAGCTTTGCTGAGCTTCCTGATCAAGCCAAAGTGGTGATTCCAAATGACCCAGTCAATCAAGGTCGTGCTTTGCAACTGTTACAACAAGCACAGCTGATTAGCCTGCAACAACCTGATAATTTTTTATCCAGCTTAAAAGACATCGCCAGCAATCCGAAAAAACTGCAATTCATTGAAGTGGAAGGCCCACAAACTGCGCGTGCCATTGATGAAGCGGATCTTGCATTTGGCTATCCACATTATTTACGTCTGGCAAAAACCGCGGATCCTGAAAATGCTTTATTGTTCGACTCAAATACAGATAAACGTTTTGCGATTTTATTTGCCGTGCGTGAAGACTATGAGGATGTTGATGGAAAATTGCGTAAGTTTGTCGATATTTACCAAAATTCACCAAAAGTCAAAGCGGCTTTAGATGCCGACTTTGGTTCTAAACTTTGGTTCCCGGGCTGGAAATAAGGAAAATACCATGGTTAGTTTCGGTTCATCGGTTGAGTTTGCCATTCCGCATATCAAAATTCATCAACTGAATAAATATTATCATGTGCAAGGCAAACAGGTACATGCACTCAAAGACATCAATTTAGACATTCCAAAAGGAAAAATTTTCGGCATTATTGGTAAAAGTGGTGCAGGAAAATCCTCGTTAATTCGTACCCTAAATGGTCTGGAAGGGATGTCTGATGGACATATTCATATCCATCAGCAAGATTTAGCCACTTTAAATCATGAAGAATTAATCCAATTGCGCCAACGTATCGGCATGATTTTTCAGCATTTCAATTTGATGTCGGCAAAAACCGTACATGAGAATGTTGCCCTGCCGCTTAAAATTGCCAAATATCCTGCTGCTGAAATCGATGCACGGGTCACTGAAGTTTTACAACTGGTCGGCTTAGAAAATAAAGCGGAGCACTACCCCTCACAACTTTCCGGCGGTCAAAAACAACGTGTCGGTATTGCACGTGCTCTGGTTCATCATCCTGAAATTCTGCTCTGTGATGAAGCCACCTCTGCTTTAGATCCCGAAAGCACCTCCGTCGTGCTTGCGCTGTTAAAAGAGATCAACCAGAAATTAGGTATTACCATTGTGCTGATCACCCATGAAATGCAAGTGATCCGTGAAATTTGCGATCAAGTCGTGGTGATTGATCAGGGGGAAATTGTCGAGTCAGGACAAGTGTGGTCGGTGTTTTCCAATCCGCAGCAAAAAATTACCCAAGAGTTGCTGAACCTGGAACAGCTCGAATTACCGATTGAACTTTCTGCTGCAAAAACGGAAGCCACTACACACAGCGTTTTAAAGCTGCGATATGAAACTACATTGGTGAATGCACCGAATTTAACTGATTTAACCGCAGCATTTGGTCAGCCGGTGTATTTATATCAAAGCCATGTCGACAGTATTCAGGGGCATTTGATCGGTTCCTTTATTGTGGCGGTGGAAAACACCCAACTCGATCTGGCGGCACTTGCCAGCCAGCTACAACAACACATTGTAAACATCGAGGTTCTCGGCTATGCAAAATCAACTTATTGATCTTCTGATTAGCGGCACAACAGATACCTTATTGATGGTGGGTGTTTCGGCATTTTTGGCTTTTTTAATTGGTTTACCTTTGGCGGTGATTCTGGTCTGTTCCTCTGAACATGGGATTTACCCTTCCAAAAAAATTAATCATAGCTTGGGCTGGATCGTCAATATTAGCCGCTCAGTTCCTTTCTTAATTTTGATGGTCGCTTTAATTCCCATTACCCGCTTTATTGTTGGCACAAGTTATGGGGTTTGGGCGGCAGTTGTGCCTTTAACCCTTGCTGCAACCCCTTTTTTTGCCCGTATTGCCGAAGTCAGTTTACGTGAAGTCGATCAGGGCTTGATTGAAGCCGCACAGGCGATTGGCTGTAACCGAAAACAAATTATTTGGCATGTGCTGTTACCTGAAGCACTGCCTGGCATTGTGGCTGGTTTTACCGTCACCATTGTGACCATGATTAACTCATCCGCGATTGCCGGTGCGATTGGTGCGGGTGGCTTAGGTGATATTGCCTATCGTTATGGTTATCAACGCTTTGATATGCAAATTATGCTTGCCGTGATTGTGGTACTGATTGTGATTGTGATGCTGGTGCAAGCCTGCGGTGACATGCTTGCCCAACATCTCGATAAACGTAAAATTTAAATTCAGCAAACAATAACTTTAGTAAAAGTAACGAGGATAACGTTTTGATTCAAAGTGTTTCATTTATCGGTTTAGGTGCCATGGGTTGGCATATGGCATCACATTTACCAAAACTCGGTATAGAGGTATGCGTTTGGAATAGAACCGAATCAAAAGCACAAGCACATGCAGCACAATTTGCTACACAAGCGGTTTCGATTGAACAGGCCGTACAAGCGGATATCATTATTTCGTGTTTACCCACCAGTGCGGATATTGAAGCACTTATTTCGGCACTGTTGCAAATAGGCTGACATGATAAGCTAAATATCTTATTTATTTCGAGATACAGCAGATGAATCCCTTCCACGGTCGGCACTTTCAAGGTGAAATCATTCTTTGGGCTGTTCGTTGGTATT